>JAUVCD010000402.1 GCA_030590865.1 Myxococcales bacterium
CCGCCCCCTTCCCCCACGTGCACGCGCCCCCGCTCGCCCCCGCATCCCTCCCGCTTCCGACCCCGACCTAGAGCAAACGATCGGGCGCGGAACGGGCTCGGGGTCGTTCTCGGGTGCGTGCGCGTGGCGGAAGCGGAAGCGACAACTATCCTGTCAGAGGGAGCCGTGGGATGGGGGCCGAGCGGCTCGACAGCTGGTCTGACCCGTGGTTGAGTTTCTCGACAGGTTGGCGCTCGAGGTGCGTGCCGTGGCGCTGGCGTTTCTTGGCGGCTGGTGTTTCCTAGAAGGTGGGCAGGCTTGATGTCGAAGACGAGTGGTGCAGCCTGGGTCAGGCTGAGCGGGGTCATGGTCCTGGTTGTTGTCCTGTGCGTCTTGGTCTTGGCCTGTGGCTCCCGCTCCCAGGGGTTCTTCGATGAGGCGGGTGTCGGGGCCGCTGGTGCTGGCGGTCAGGGCGGCACCACCAGCACGACCACCGAGCCGCAAGGGGGCAGCGGTGGCTCATCCCCTTCGGAGACTCGCTTCGTGTTGAGCTTCATCTCCGACGTCGAGGAGTCGATTTGGGTCAACGAGACCGACCCGGCCTGGACGAGCGGGCACTGGCTCACCATCGAGCGCGGCGGCACGGCCATCCGAAAGAGCATGGCCTGCGAGACCTGCTCGTGCGACGAATGTCCCAACTGTCCAGTTTGCGGTCAGCCCTGTCCGACGGCCATCGAGGTCGTCTCTGGCGGAGCGGCCGACTATCTGTGGAGTGGCTTCGAATACCCCTCGGCAGACTGTCCGAGCGCACCAGGACAAACCTGCCTCGATCAGGTTGCGGCGCCGGCGGGCACTTATACGGCTGTCTTCTGTTGGGGCCTGTCCTACGAGGGGACGCCGCCCTGTCCCGCCGACGTTGTCGACATCCACTGCGCCGAGGTGCAATTCGTCCATCCCGATCCCGATGGCCTGGTCGAGTATCTGGTGAACCACGGCGGCTGAGTGTGAGGAGGTAGACGAGATGAATGAGCGTGACGTACGGGCCCGACTAGCCAATGTCCTGCAGCGACTAGACGCGGCCCGCTGCTCGAGCCGACAGGGCGCCACCCTGGGCACCCTTCCGGTGGGCCTGCGTGTGGGCGCTCCGATCGTCGCCATCGCCCTTGGTCTCGGTGCGCTGGGTTGTGAAGCCAGTCAGGGGACTCGGTTGCCTGGTCCCCAGTCTACGGCCTCTGATCGCAGCGAACCGGTGCCCCCAGCTGCGCCGGCCTACGGCGTTGAAGAGCCCCCCAGGCTGGTCGATCCACCGATGGCGGAATACGCCGCACCGATGCCCTCGGTGCGCGCTAAGCTGCCGGCGCCCAGCGTCCAACCTTCGGCTGCTGGCCAAGCTCAGCCGAGCGGCAAGCCAGCGACACCAGCCAAGCTTTGACCGCCCGAGATCGCCCCCTGAATGTTGCGCCCTGACTTCGGCTCGGTGGCCCTGTGGCTCTTGCCTGCGGTGCTCGCATTTGGCTGCGATTGCGAGTCGGCCGACGGCGGGCCTGGCGGTGGCGGTAGCCATACCGGAGGCGCTGCGACTGGGGGAGGCGGCGCCGGGGGACTTGGAGGTGCTGCTGGTGCAGGCGCGACAGGCGGTGCCGGAGCGGATGGCGGGGGTGGCGCCGGTGGTGCGGGCGGTGCCGGCGGTAGCACAGCCCCGCCGGTGCTCGAGGTGATTACCGATCACCATCGCTTCATCGATGGGCAGATGTTCGGCGGCTGGGGGCCCCACTTGGGACATCTGGTGCGGGCCAATGCCTCGACCGGTGGCGGGACCAGCCTGTGGTTCGTCGACGACTGGTGCGCTCAGCCAGGCGATCCTGGAACGGTCTGCGATGTGTTCGACGACCACACGCTCGGCTATTTCGAGCTGACCGACATGGGTTGGCAAAAGCAAGCCACCGTGTCGATTCCCGGCCAGGTCCAGCAGAATACGGCCACCATTGCAGCGACTGGCGGTGACCTGCTTCACAGCTATGGCGTGGACGTCGCCAATAACGTGCTGCGCGAGTGCAGCTACTCGCCAGTCAATGGTCCGGCGGGTTGCGTGGCTCTGCCCTTCACGCTGCCGGCGTCATCCAATTACCTGGGCGCGGCCCTCTCGCCTCAAGGCCACCGCATGGTCTGGTGGACGGTGGTGGTCGACGGCGGTGGTGGCAGCTTCCACTACATCATCGACTACGGTGGTGGCTGGAATGGCCCTCGGTCTGGTGGGGCCGCTGGGTACAACGATGCCTCGTACATCAACATTGCTTTTGGGGGGACAGGGCACAGCAACGACTTCACCATGCATGTCCAGTTCGTCTCCGGCCTGGCACCCAACTGGGGGTTTCACGGTGCGGTGGGCTACGGCGACATGGGCACCACCGATCCAGTCACCTGGGCCATGGCCCTCGCACCGGTGAGCTTGGATGGGATCATGTCCACCAACGACATTTGGACCGATCCTGACAGCAACGATACCCATGTGGTGGCTCGCAGCGAGGCCGGTGCGGCGGTCTATTACCACCGCCCGTCGGGAGGCAACTGGTCGGCGCCCCTGTTCACCCTGCCGGCGACATACCGAGCTCGTTTCATCTTCTCAGGCGACCGGCTGGTGCTGGTCTACGGGCCCAAATCAGGTGATCTGGCTTATCGTGTTGCCGCCAAGAGCGATCGGCCCGCCGGTAGCCCGATCACCTGGGCGAGCCTGACCGAGACCCTGGTCGCCCTGCCGTCGAGCTTCGGTGGCGTTATGGCCATCTACCCCGAAAGCCCGGCCTACCAGAACGCCCCGGCCGCCGGTCTCCACGTCGCCCTGGTGGGCGCCACCGACCAGAACGTGGTGCTCCACGTGGACGCTGAGCCCGAGTGACGGCGTCGCCCTTGGTTGTCCTAGGGCTCAGGCAAGTCCCAGCGTTCGTCACCCTCGAGCACCCACGCCAGGTTGTTACGCACCAGCTTGCTGATCGGGCCGCCGTAGCTGTGGCCGAGGCCTGGGGACAGCTCGATGCGGGTGCCGACGCCGGCGGCCTCGAGCTTTCGGGCAGCCCGCTTGGCGGCCAGCTGGCAGCCCTTTTGCCCGCAGGCAAAAAGGACCCGCTTGCCGCCGCCCTCAGCGAAAGCCTTCACTCGCGCCGAGGTCCAGGCGTCATGGCCTCCCTCGACCAAGATTAGCCAGGGAAAGCGTTTCGGGTGGCGAGCGGCGATTTTTACACCCATGATCGCGCCGAGGGAGAAGCCCGTGTAGAGGATCGGGCCCTCGGCCAGGTGAGCGGCGTAGCGGATGCCCAAGGCGGCGATGCCCGCGTCGAGCTCTCGCTCGAGCACCTCGTTGCTCCGATAGTGAAAACGAGTGTCGTCAGCCCTTGGCGAGTCAGGGCGCGGGATGCCGCGGGGGCACAAGACGAAGGCGCGAGCTGCCAGGGTTTGGTGCCAAACCTCGCATTGCCAGCCTGGCCGGTCGTAGTTGCCGTGGGTGGCAATGACCAAGGGCCAGGGCGGTTTGGCGGCGGCCGGCACGGCGACCACGGCGGCGTCGAAGCCAGGGACGTCGAGCGGAACGAGCTGTCCCTGATCGGCCGGTGGCGGTATCGATGGCGCGGTGCTGGCGCTGGTCGAGGCTGTCGCCGTTGGCGCGCTGGGCTCGCTGGTTGGCTGGGCGGTACCGGACGAGGCGCTAGACGCCAGATTGGCAGCGGCGGTCGATGCCGGTCGATGTTTGGGCGGCGGCTCGCCGACCATCGAGTCGCAGCCCAAACATAGGGTCATCACCATGAGCAGCGTTACGCGCATGCGACCCATCAGCAACCATCTTGGTACGGCCGCTTACCCCTGGCCGCTCCCGCAGCTTTCCTCGACGCTCACCATGCCGCCCATACTTTCAGCCTGGCACTGAGACTCGCACTGGCCGGTGCAGCACCCGTTGCCGGTGCAGGTCGTGCTGGTGCTCCCATTTTCACAGGTGCAGGCGCAGACGCAGTAAGTCGGGCCGGTGCTGTCGCCCAGGTCGGACGCATCGTCGACACACTCGTGATAGTCCTGGGACTCGTCGTTGCAGTCGTCACCATCGATCCGCCACTGGTTGTCGTCGCAATCGGCCCTATCCATGCGGCATTGCAGCAGTTCGTCGTAGTCGTCTTCGCACCCGTAGGCTTCGGCTTCTTCGATGTCACCATCCTTGTCGATGACGCACGCGTCATACACGCGATCGTTGCAGAGCTCGCATTCGCACTTGAGATCACAATACTCGACAGCCTGCCCGCATCCGGACGCCGCAGCGCCAGCGACAGACAACCAAACCACCACACCACCCAGGTAAACTGATCTAGTCATAGTCGTAGCCTCCAGAGTGCATGCACGACGAGTAGTCCTGGGACTCGTCGTCACAGTTGTCGCCATCGACGTTGTAGCGGTCGTTGTCGCAGTCTGACTCAACCTCGACGCACTCGAAGTAGGCGTCGAACCACTCGTCGCAGTCCCACAGTGAGGCGTGCTCCTCGGTTTCTTCGGCTTGTGCGACGCAGGCTTCGACGTCTGCATCGTTGCCCCCTTCGCAGTCCATCATCTCTTCGCAGTAGGTGCCGAAGCGGTCGCAGGCTGGAAGGACTGCTGCCATGGCAGCGACCAGGCAGACGTTTGACAGGAAGGCTGTCCAGCGATTCATCTGAGAACCCCCGATGTGTTTAAGTGAAATACCGATTTCCCCCCTATTTATACCCCTGACCGGCGGGTCTGTACAGGTGCGCCCACCTAGCGAGCGGCGACAAGACCGAGCGGTCAGGCCTCGCCGTCCTTCGCCTTGCGCCAGGCCTCGAAGTCACGATCCTGCTGGTCTCGCGCGGAGCGGAGTTGCTCGGCCGCCTGATGAGCGTCGTCAGGGAGGTGGTCGCGCAGCTGCCACAAGATGCGGCAGGTCAGCACACAGTCCGACGATGCTCGATGGGCCTTGCCCTCTCGTGGGATGCCCAGCCGTTCGGCCACTGCATCGAGCTTGTGTCGGCCCGGTCCCTTCCAATACCGACCTACCTCGTCGCAGCGGACGAGCACCAAACCGTCGATGACCGGCTTGTCGGCGATGGCTTCGGTCCACCGCGGTCCACAGGCGGCCTCGAGAAATGCGGCGTCGAAGGGCCAGTTGTAGCCCACCAACAGGTCAGCGGCGGCTACGTGGGTCAAGAACCGCTCTTGAACGTCTTGAAAGGGCGGGCAGTCGGCGACATCGGCGTCGCTGATCCCATGCACGGCGTTGGCGGCAGCCGGAATGGGCACGCCGGGATTGAGCAGCATCCCCATCCGTCGCAGCACCTCGCCCTGCCGAAACTCGACGGCGGCCAGCTCGACTAGCCGGTCGCTCTTCGGATCGAGCCCGGTCGTCTCCGAGTCGATGCACAGCCACGTCAACTGGTGCCAGCTCGTCACGTCGCCCTGAGCCATAGCACGCTCTTGCTCGGGGACGGGCCCGACACCCTAGAAGTAGATGAAGTCGTCATCCCCGTGGGTCACGGTAACGATGACGATGGTGTCCGCTTTGGTACTGGCATCGAGCTGCCCATAGGCCTGCTCGAGGGCGTCGGCGTGGGCGTCTCCATAGGCCATGATGAGGAGGATCTGTTTGGTCCAGGCGTCGCTCTCCGACACATTCTGGCTGCTCAGCAAGATGTCGCTGAGCTTGTCGCTGAGCAGCGTCTCGGCCTGGGTCACCGGGTAAGGGGTCTCAGGGGGGAAGGAGACCGCCCGGGTCACGCTCACGCCGATGGACAAGCCGTCGATGTCGACGACCAGATCGGTCTTCTTGCCGCCAGCATCTTGATAGCTGACCTCGCCTTCGGTCTTGAGCAGCTCAGCCAGCTCGCAGCGGTAGAGCATCTCGTAGGCGAATATCTCCGAGTGGAGCGAGCTGCCGCCGAGGTTGCCGTCGTCGTGAACTTCTTTCCCGCCAGTAGACAGGGCGTCGTAGTCGAAGGGCAGTGAGTCGAAGTCGAGCGAGTTTTCGAGCGAGCCGGGCTGGGAGCTGGTGAGGGCGGCCGGATCGAGCAGCCCGCAATCGCCAGCGATAGTGCCAAAGCCATCCAGCGGCACCGAGGCCCCACCGGCCCCGCCGGTCCCACCGGTCCCACCGGCACCGCCAGCGCCGCCGAGCCCTCCGTCACCCCCAGAGGCCGCGCCGCCGGTCGCGCCGCTGCCGCCCGTTCCCGTCGAGCTGGTCGTGATCGGAGCGGGGTCGTCGCTACAGCCGACTAACCCCATCGAGATAGTGAGGATGGCGCCGAGCGATGCCCAGCGGCCCATGGCGATCCACATCATGACTAGCAACCTACCTCAAGACGGACGGTCAGGGCAGCGGCTGTCGCTCAGGACGACGGCGATCAACCATGCCCCCACCGCTTCGCTCATTCCGGGACTAGGGCGGGCCGCAGCGCCACTGGGCGCACCAGGCCGCTGGTGATCACCGGTTCCAGCAGACCATCTGCCATTTCCACCGATTGCGGCTGCGCTCGAGGGGCGTGTCAGGGGCCTGCACCGACTTGTCGGTCGGGAAGGTCACGTCGCCGGTTGCCAGCAGAAAGGCGCGGCTACCCCGCACCGATCGCACAGTCTTGAAGATGCCGTCGTGTTCCAGTGGCTTGTCCGGCTCGGCGACGAGCACCGCCTTGGACAGCGAGTTGTCCTGGGCGGTGGTGACCCGGGTCTGCTTGCCGTCCTTGTCCTTGGCGTACTCAGAGCGCCAGACCTCGAGATTTCGAATCTCCATCTTGGCTTTGAGTGCGTCGACCTCCAGCTTGTAGCCCTCTTTGCCGAGCCGCACGCTGCAGTAGTAAGCGTCGTTGGTGTCCGGCACGGTGCGCTGGGTCCCGCAACTGCCGAGCACCAGGGTTAGGGCCGCGAGCATGAACCCGTGCCACACGGTCGATCGGGGTGCCCGTCCGGAAGCCATCGGCCCATCAAACCACCCCTTGCCGAAAGGCTCAAGTTGGTTGCGCTTGTGGGGCCACGAAGCCACTAGACTGTCAGGGCGTCGAAGCGCTCGATGAACCGCCGCTCGGCAACAGCCGCGGACCAGGGCTCGATGGGCATGGGCAGCGGCTCCAGACCCATCAATTCCCAGGGTGCTGGCGGCGGCGCCATGATGTCCCGTGCCTCAGCGGCCAACAGGCGCGTGTCGGCTACTGCCACCTCATCGGGCATCGGCCAGTCGAGCTCGAAGCGCTCTGCGACAACCTGCAGTAGCTGCTTTTCGATCCTGTTGTAGTTCGGCAACTGTCCCTTGAGAGGTCGGACGACGTCGCCGAGATAAGCCTCCGCTGCGTCATGGAGCAAGCCCCAAAGAGATAGCTCGGCGGGCAGCCATTCGGAGACCCGCACCGAATGCTCCGCCACCGAGTAAAAATGCAAGCAATGGCCATTGAAGCGACACTGCAGGCTGAGCGCGTGGGCAATGTCACGGATGTCCAGATCCTCGGGGCGAGGGTTCAAGGGAAAGAACTGTTTGCCCGTGAACGTCTGAATCCAGCTCTTGGCGTCGTTCGCTGACGGTGACGTCGTCATTCGGGTGCCATCCTTCTGGGGCGGTGTGCTCGGCGCAAGGGCGCAGCGTAGCAGCTCGCCTGGATGGGCGGCACTGCTGGTGAATCGCGACTCGATCCCTTGGGTTCCCAGGTTGCGCGCCGTGAGTGGGGCCGTGAGGTCTGCGGGTGACCGTCGTTCCTGGTTGTGATCTAGCGGCAGGTCGACGAAAGTTGTCAGTTAGTGATGGCGGGGATTGAAGGGCAAAGCTGCCCCAGTCGGCGGTGGCACAGCCGCAAGTGGCACAGCCGCGGCCAGCGCGTCGCACAAGTGGAGAGGAGTTGCTGATGGGCGCCACCCAGCCAAGCTCGAGAAGTCTCGGTGGCTTACTCTGTGTCATGGCGCTGATGGGAACCCACTGTGCCGATCAAGAGGCCATCGCTGCACGCCAGCAGGCCGAGGCCGCTCGAGACAGGGTAACCGCCGAGCTCAGCGAGGCGCAGGCCACCAAGGTCAAAGCCGACAAGGCGCTGGCCGAAGCCAAGGCGGCGCTCGAGAAGCGCTCGGCGAAGCTCGCCGCGGTCAAGGCCGAGAACGCCAAGCTACAGAAGACGGTGCGCTACTTCTTGGACCAAGCGGTCAGCACGTCGACGGCGTCAGACGATGACGACGGCAACAAGGGCGCCATCAAGGCCTATCAGGCCCTCATCGACACGTTTCCGGACCATCCCTTGGCCGAGGTGTCTGGTCAGCGCATCGAGGCGCTCGAAGAACGGATCGCAGCCCGCGCAGAGAAGCTGGCTCATGACCAGGCAGAGGTCCTCGAGCTGGTCGCGGCTTGCCGCAAGAGCGCGGCGGACGCGAACGAAGCCCATCAGAAATCGCTTCAGTCCAAGGCAGCGGGGGACTTGAAGAAAGGCGCTGCGCTGGCCGGCAACCGGCGGGTCGATGAGCTGCGCGAGATGGCCAAGACTGCCAAGCAGAAGGCTCAGAAACTGCTCGAGACGGCGCCGGATCCCAACGGCAGGCTGGCCAAGCAAATTAGGAGCTGCGATGAAACGGACTAGCGGCACCCAGCTTGGGAGCCAGGCGATTTGGCTCAGCCTCGCCCTAGTCGCGGCAGGTTGCTCTGGCAAAGACATCGAAGCCCGTCAGGCGGCTCAAGCTGCTGCCACTCAGGCGGCCGCGCAGCTGAAGACGATCAAGGCCGCCAT
>JAUVCD010000925.1 GCA_030590865.1 Myxococcales bacterium
ATGCAAGAATGACCAAGCTGGGGACCTCATGTGTCTCGGCGCTTGCATGTACGGCGACCCGGATGACGAGGGGCAGGAGCTATACCGAAGTTGGGTTGACTGCGCGTGCTCGCGCTGTGCCGATGAGTGCAACTCCTACGGTGACACGGTGTGTGAGCCGAATGCTGGTGGCGGGGGCGCCGGGGGCGCCGGGGGCGTCGGCGGCGCTGGGGGCGCTGGGGGCGCTGGGGGAGTCGGTGGCGGCGGGGGTGCTGGGGGCGCCGGCGGATAGCACCCCTGTGAACTGAGGGTTCGGAGCGCTGGGCGAGTCGGTCCGCTCTCCAACGCCCATGGCCCAGCGCCTCGCGCCGGCTCGTCGCCACTTGGCTAGGATCGGTCCCCAGCATGGTGCCTACCATCGACGAGTTCAGCCGGGCCGAGTGGCAGGTGGTGCGCGCCCATCGCACGCCGGTGCAAGTGCAAGGCTACCTCAACGCCTTGGACTACAATGACGAAGCAGAGGGCGGGACGCTGCGCTCGTTTCGCGGAGTGGTGGCCACCGGCCGGGCCCATTGCCTCGAAGCAGCGTTGGCCGCTGCTGTGATTCTGGAGCAGCATGGCTACCCGGTGCAGCTGCTCGATCTCGAGTCGTGGGACTCGCTCGATCACGTGCTGTTTCTCTACCGAAAGAAAGGCAAATGGGGCACCGTGGCTCGGTCGCGAGATCCCGGTCTGCATGGGCGTAAGCCGGTCTTCGCGAGCCTTCGCGAGTTGGTCGACAGCTACTTCGATACCTACGTCGATCACACCGGGCGCATCATTGGCTATGGCGTCACCGACCTGACGCCCTTGGGCCGGTACAACTGGAGGCTGTCGCCTCGTAACGTGTGGAAGGTCGAGCAGTTTCTACGGGACATGCCCCACCAGCGCTTTGCCCGCTCAGAGGCGCGCTATCGTTTCTGGCATCGGCGTTACCAGGCCTACCGGCAACGCTACCCGGACAGGAAACCTCTCTATTACGACAATCGACGGACCTGGGCGGTGGGCTATCCGAAGGGCAAGCGCTAGCCTCGGCGGGCCAGCGGTTCGGCTGCAGCTCACAGCAGCTGGCCGGCGAAGGGTCCAGCGCTGTTGACCAGCACGGCGGTCGGCAGCTTGGCGACGAGCCGTTCTAGCGCTTTGGCTGCCTCCGCTTCTTTCCCAGCCGTTGGAATCGCCAGCCCGAGGAACACCACGTCGGCGTTCTTGCTGGCCTCGTGAATGAGCTCGGTCGGCGTCCGGCCTGCCGGTTTGACGATGACGTTGGTGTCCGCCTGAATGCGGGTTTCGGCGACCATGGCGTCCAAGCGAGCGCGCATGGGCCCTTGATCCTCTTCCGTCTCTACGATCGTTCGCACCGAAATGGTGGCGTGGCGCCAGGGCGGGTTCAGGTGGAGCAGGTGGGCGAGCAGCAACATCAGGTCGCCGTTATCTTTCATCCCCCGCCACCAAACGTCGATACGACGGTGGATTGCCGGGCGGCTCATGTTGGGCAACCGCGCCAGGATGGTGTTGCGCTTGATCTGAGCCATCGCGCGGGCCATGCGTAGCAAACGCGCCCGTCGGTCTTGATCTGTTGGCCAGCCGAACATCACCGTGTTGGACCGCAAACCGGCGAAGCCGTTGGCTTGGGCGATGCCGATGATCCCCTGCTCGAAGTTGGGGATGACATGGACTTCGTTGAAGGCGACCATGCCCTCCTCATCCATCGCCTGGTTCATCTCTTCGAGCAGGACCTGGGTATCGGGCTGCCTTTCCTCCAGGTCTCCTTCGATGGCTTGCGCCACGGTGACCACGCCGCGGTTCTGGTTGAACCAGTTGGCCAATCGAACGAGCCCCATGCGGCTAGCCGGGCTTGCGGTGAACAGCAGGATGTGGGGCCGCCAGTTGCGCGCAACCTCTCGCCCGCTGCGCAGCTTCAGCAAGGCATAGCGCGCCAGGGCGGTCCACATGCCGGCGCGGACGTCGCCGAAGCCGGCCTTGAGCTCACGCCGCCTGAGGGCGAGATAGAGCAGCAGCTCCAGAACCACGGCTGCGATGCAGGCCAGCGGGCTGATGAGGAACATCACCACGACCGCGCCCACGCTGCCGAGCAGCGACACCGGCCAGGGCACGTGAATGGTGGGCCGATAGGATGGATCGCCCACCAGGTTCTCGAGCGCCGCGGACAGGTTGATGATCACATAGAGGGTCAAGAAGAAGATGGTGACCCACCGCCCCACGGCGTTGAGATCGCCGAGGGCGACTGCGGACAGGGCGATGAGTCCGGTGACCCAGGTGGCGATGGTGGGTTGGCCGGTCTTGCTGGTGCGACCGAGCCCCCGGGGCGCCAGACCGTCGAGCGCCAGCGCTTGCAGGACTCGCGGGCCGCCGAGGGCGCTGCCGAAAGCGGACGACAGAATGGCGCCCCAAAGGCCCGGGTAGATGAGGAACATGCCGCCCACCGCGATGCTGGTCCAGATCGGCGGCGCGTTGGGATCGAGCTGCGCCAATTGCACGCCGTCGACCTTTGCGGTCACGGCGAGCAACACCATGATGATGACGTAGGCGGCAGCGCCGGTCAGTACGGCCAAGATGGTGCCCCGCGGGATGGATCGCTGGGGATCTTTCAGATCTCCGCTCATTCCGATGCCCGCTGTGAAGCCAGTCACCGCTGGGAAGAACACCGCGAAGACGAACCAGAAGCCCGCCGGCGCCGAACGCTCGTAGTGGGGGACCATCTCGGGCGCGTGCAGGTCCCCGCTCAAGACGCCGATGGCCAGCGCCAGCACGCTCAAGCCGACGGCGGCCATGATGGGGAGCTGTGCCTTGAGGCTGATCTCCGCGCTCTTGCCGGCGATGGCGGTGGTGAGAATGATGATCGCCGCGGTCAGCGCTTGAACCGGCGGTGGTCCCCAGGTAGCCGGCCAGAACGGGGCG
>JAUVCD010000181.1 GCA_030590865.1 Myxococcales bacterium
TGAACCTGGGGTGGTGATGATGGGGGGGAAGCTCTGGCAGGTGCTGGTCGTGGCCGCTCTGAGCAGTGGTTGCCTCGAGACCAGCCGCCAGCAGTTCGAGCGGCTGGCGCCTGCCTATCAGGTCAAGCGCGAGCAGCTTCGGCGCGCCGCGGCCCTGTTGCCACTGGCAGGCAGCGTGGGGCAGGACGATCTGCCCCGGGATCTGAGCCCGCCGCTCGTGGTGGACGAGGACCGACGGTACAGCACCGCCGAGGTGCTGATGGCCTCGAACCTGGTGAGCCCCGAACGGGAGCTTGAGATCGATCACTGGATTCACCCACAGTCGTTGCTTCACTGTCTCGGGTGGACAGGAGAAGCCAGCCCCATGGCCGACAGCGCGCGGGACAACCCCGCGGGCGACCCGTGTGTCCGGGCGCTTCGGTTTCCCTACCTCGTGGTGCTCCGCACGGTGAGCTATCGCGTTCCCGAGGCGGCGGTGGTCGAGGCGCATATTGTGGATCTGCGGCAGAACCTGGTGCGCGGTTCGTTCCGCGTGGAGGTGACCACACCCTACAGCTCCGGCGATCTCGGTCGCGGGCCCTGGGCAGCGGAGGCGCATCGGCGAGCCGAGTCCATGTTCTACAGCGCCGTGCGCTGTGCCATCGAGGGGCGGTTGGCCGAGATCCCGGGCACGGTGCTACGCCTGCGGGGGAGCTGCGTGGCGTCCCCTTTCGAGGGGCGCAGCTTGACCGTCGACGAGCTGTTCCAGTAGCTCGTCCGCGATCCATAGCGCCAGCTCATTGGGAGACTCGCGCCGTTGGGACCCGCCATCTTCAACCGGCCCATGGTGTCACCCCATCTCAGCTGGGTGCCCAGAGGCGATACTCGGCCCTCGAGCGGCGCTGGTCGAAGCGGGCTCGAGCGCAACGGCAGAGTACATTCGGCACCCGCCACGATGGCCCAAAGAGCCTCCCAGCGGTGCCACCTCTGGGTAGTCTCGGCCCCATCCCAGGGTGATGTGGCCGAGGGGGCCGCTGGCTCCGCTGGTTGGATCACCATCCCACCAGCCGAGGCCAGGCAAGTAGACCGAGGCCCAAGCGTGGGAGTGACCAACCGGGTTGGGGCGGCGACGTAGCCGCTGACGTAGCGGGCTGCCAACCCCAGGGCCCGCAAGCAGCTGACGGCGAGGCGAGCGAAGTCCTGGCAGACCCCGCGGCGTCGCGCCATGACTTGGCCCAGTGGTGTCGTCACTTCAGTGGCCGAGGTATCGAAAACGAAGTCCTGTCGGATCCCTTCGAGCAGGGCGCGATAGCCATCGCCGAAGGGCCGTCCGGGCGTGAAGTGCCGGCCGGCGTAGTCCAGCAACTCTGCCTCGGGCCGGTCGATATCCTCAGGCGGGATCTCCTCGGCCAGCATCGCAGTGGCCGCGTCATCCTCGATGAACCGGGCGAACCGATAGGTCGTCCCGCCATGCTCGCTCTGCTCCCCCCACCTCGCCCTCGACTGCGCCCTCGCCCTCGCCCCCCTCTCAGATGACCTAGCTCGACGAGGTCTGGCGACTTAGATTGAGCACCATGTCACGGATCAACGACCCAGAAGCTGCCACTCGCCTGGCTCGTGCCGTGGTGTCCGACGTGCTGCTCTACAACGACGAGAAGGTGCGCGCAGGTCGGGCAGGGGGTGACGTGCTCGGGGCGGTGGCCGCTGAGCTCGACGAAGGGCGCGCCCTGTTTCTATCCCGCGTTGAGCCCTCCCTCGGCGAGCTGTTCGACCCGGTGGCTGCCGAGATGCTCGAGGCCAGCGACGAGCGGGCTGTGGACCAGCGCGAGAGCGGAGCCCACCCGTATCGATCTTCGAGTGAGGCAGCGCCTCGCCAAGGTGTTCCGCTGCCCATCCAGTGCTGCGTGCCACATCCATCACCTTTGGGCATGGCTAGCTCGTCCGAGCGCCGGGTCGGCCGTTCATCGGGCACGTCAACGGATCTGAGCTGGCTCGCCCTGGCCGTGCTCGCTGTGCTCGCCGTGGGGCTGACCGCCTGGCTGTGGCTGCGCTTCTGACCGGGCTCGAGGCGCAGGTTTCATGGCTCGGCTCCAACCGGCGTTCACCATGTTTCTGCCACTCCGTCGCGGACGCGCTACAATCAAGCTCATGATGGGACACCGATATCTTGCAGTGGTGGGGGTGACGATTCTAGGCGCCGTGTTGATGACGCCAGCTTGCGACGACGGTGGCGAGACCAATGTTGGCGGCTCGACGACCACCTCGACCGGCTCTGGTGGCGCGTCCAGCGGCTCGTCGTCGAGCTCGGGCACCGGCGGGACGGGGGGACAAGTCCTGCTCACCTGTCCGGAGCCCCACACCACCATCGGCGGTGACTGTGACCTCCTCAACCCCTTGGCGAGCTGCGATGATGGCTTCTGGTGTGACGAGGTAAACAACTTCGCCACCTGCGTAACCGTTCAAGGCCGAGGCGTCTTCGGACCTGGGCAGCCCTGCGCTGACCACAACGAATGCGCCCCCGGCCTGCGTTGCCAGATGAAGAAGTGCTCGCCTGTTTGCTGTCCGACCACCGACGAGCCCTGTCTCGCCGAGAGCGGGGCTTGCAACATCGAGGTCAACTTGGGAGGCGAGGACTGGATAATGATGTGCAGCTATCTCCCGGCGTGCACACTTCTCGAGGACACCTGCGACGCAGATTCTGGCTATGAGTGTCACATTCAGGATGCCGACGCCTGCCTGGCCGTCTGTGCCCCTCCGTCGGCCAACCAGCCAGGCGAAGGCGAATCGTGCAATTTCGTCAACGACTGCACCGAGTCTCAGCTTTGCAACAACAATGGGGGCGACAACGGGGTTTGCCGCCAACTGTGCAACGTGAACAGTTGGGAGACCGACGAAGTGCCCCTGGGTGGCTGTCCTCCCGATCGGATCTGCGAGTCGGTGACCGTCAGCTGCGGCGACTGGTCCCACCTGGGTATCTGCATGCCGACCGGTGGGAGCGGCGGCAGCGGCGGTAGCGGCGGCAGCGGCTGACCGCTGCCGATCCTGGTCGCCTGAGTTGACTGCCGGTCACGCTCTGCCGGTCATGCACCGGCGGCGTGGTCCCAATAGGCATCCATCGCGGCGAGCTGCTTGGCGTAACCGACGGCGAGCGCCTGGGCTCGAGAGCCCGCCGGAAGCTGGGCGGCCGCTGCGTTCATGGCGGTGACTGCCCTGGTGACCGCGGCGTCTTCCAGGTTGGTGGCGTCGTCGAAGGCTCGAAGCGCGAGGTTACAGCCCGCCTGGCTCGCCACGATGGACAGGGTGTGATCGCTCCAGGCGAATTGCGGTGCGTGCCGCGCGGCGCTTGCCAGGTCGGACAGTGGCGACAGGCTGCACCATTGAGACAGCGCCTGGTCGAAAGCCTGGGCCACGACCGGAGTTCCTGCGCTCATCTCCGTTAGGCCAACGGCCTGCTTGGTGATGTTGACCTTCCGGAGACCAGGCCAAGCCATCAGTCGGCTAGGCGGCTCTTGGCCTCGAAAGTTGTCCGAGCCAGTCCACCAGGTGACGTCGACGTCGGTACGGGTGACCCGCAGGGCTCGTGAGAAGGTGGCGTAGCGCGCCACTGCTTCTTCCAGGCTATTGCTGGTGGGGATGGCGCGGCACAGCACGACTGCAGCCTCGAGCAGCTCTTGGTGGCGGTTGCGGGTGGCGAAGCTGGACAGCTCGTGGTTGGTGACCTGCAGCAGATCGTTGAACGCGGCTGCGATGGCCCACTCTGCAGCACCGAGCCCCGGCAGCACGTCGACTGCGACCACTGTGCGGGCCTGTCGCAGCCGAGCATGGTCGATCCGGGTGCTGAGCTCGTGGTCCAAGAGGGCGCGCTCAACCCCCACCTCGAGTGCCAACTTGGGGCCGAAGGGGCGTTGGAGCGTCAGCGGGCCGCCCAGCACGAGAGGGGCGATGACCTCTTGCGCGAGGCTCTCCGCGCGCTCACCGAGATCCACGGTTCAGTCCTCCTGGCTGCCTTCGCCAGCGGCGTCCACGTCCCGCAGCGGGCGGAAGCCAGGCGATTGCAGAGTGACTGTGGGTAGTCCAGCGGTGAGGGTTTGGGCGATGCTCTCGTGGGTTGTCCCGCTCCATGACTGGGCGTCGAGCAAGGCTTGCTCGAGGGGGACGAAAGCTTCGGCTCCCACGCCCACCTTCGTGTTGTTGCGGTCAATGAAGATCAGCTGACCTGCTGGGGAACCGAAGGCACGGTGCAGCACGTCGGGGGCCACTGCAGGCACCGGACTATAGCCGGCAGCCACGTAGATCTTTGGGTGCAGCTGACGGAAGAATTCGCCCACCGGGATACTCTCGATCCCTTGTGCACGGATGAGGAATGCACCCTGAGGGGTGAATGCGATGGTCGTCTGACGGAGCGCCTGACTACTGAGGCGGTAGGCCAGTTGGCGGAGCAGCCCCAGGTCGGAGGGCCCCACCCGAGTGGCGGTGATGTTGCGCCATGGATCGGTGGTAGGGGCTAGCCGTAGCGGTACGGCCACCGAGCTGAGCTCAGCGGCGGTTCCAGCTGGGAGGTCACTCTCCTCGGCCAGATGCACCCGCGCGAAGGACTCTACCGGGCCGAGCGCCGGCAGCTTGTCGACCTTGATGGGGGCGCGACCACCGCCGCGAATCAACATCAGCGACTCGGGTGGGAAGACCGGACAGGCGCGCAGATTGATAGGGTGGTCGTAGCCGATCTCGACGGCGGCGGTAGCGCCTTGGGGAATGAACACGTCGATGCCTGGTGTCTCGCGGAGCAGCTTGTTCATCCGTGCCGGAATTTGCTCCAACTTGAACAAGGTGCGCCGGATGGGCGTCTGCTCGAACTCCGAGGCCGGCGGCCATTCGGCCACGCCCACATCGGCCTCGACCAGGGAACGCACGAAGTAGTGGATTAAGGCTCCGCCGAGCCCCGCCTCGGCGCAGATCCAACGGGGGCCGGCGTCGGTGATCGTCGAGGGGGCCACCCGGGGCTCGAGGCGCAGCAGCAGTGACGCCAAGTCGATGGTCTTGTCGGTGTCGTAGTGCTGGGAGAACTGGCTGTGGTTCAGCGCGATGGGGGCGTCGGTTGGCGCAATTTCACGGACGTCATAGCCGAAGGGAGCAGCGGCATCTCGGTACTGGACGAAGTGCCGGTTGGTTCCGGTGAAGGTGTAGCCTCCGGCCAACCGTGCCAGCTCGGCCAGACGATCCATTCGGTCGCTACTTTCGGCGTTCAGAGTGAGCGTGACTTCCCGATTGCCGAGCTTGGAGCGGACGATGTCGATGCTCAACGAGCCGAGAATGTCGGTGAGCGGCGCGGTGGACGAGTAGAGCGCCAAAAAGCCAACCAGTCGGTCCAGCGAGGGCAACAGCACGATGCCCTTGGCACCCATCGCGATGCCTTTGGCATCGAGGCTGATGCCTGGTGTGCGGAGGCGAGTCTGGTGGAGAGCGACGCGATCGAGCATCCGGTGGACCCTGCCTTTATAGGGCCAGCGGGCATCCCGCCAGGGCTGGGGAGACGCCTCACTACGGTGGGTTTACGGTTGGCTGTCACGGCCGTCAACTGGCGTCGCCCGGTGACGGACCGCCCCATATGAGCCCGCCCGGTGGCGTCGGCTGTCGGAGTGAGGGGGCTGGCCTCACCTGACCGTTGCGTCCCTCGACCGGCAGCCTTGGGTGACAGCGCCTAGCGGTCGTCGTAGCCTCAGGTCCTGCGTCATGAGCGAGACGACCAGCGCATCGGGGGGAGAGGGACCGCTCAGCCGTTTCGAGGTCGAGCGCGAAGTCGGCCGGGGAGCGGCGGGAATCGTGTTTCGAGCCGTCGATCGGACCGATGGGTCGCCCGTCGCACTCAAGGTGATTGCGGCGCCTGATGCGGATCCTGCCGCCCGAGCTCAGTTCCTCGAGGAAGGCCGCTTGCTCAGCGCCATCGATCATCCCTCGATCGTCAAGATCCTCGATTTCGGCACTCTAGGTGCTGGTCCCGTCGAGCTGAGCGGTTTGCGCTTCGAGGGTGAGACCCCGTTCATTGCGATGGAATGGCTCGACGGGCGTGATCTGCAACAGCAGCACGCCAGCGAGCCTTTGAGCCTCCCTGAATCGGTGCGCTGTGCTCAGCAGATCGCCAACGCCCTCACGGCGGCCCACGAGCGGGGGATCGTCCACCGTGACGTCAAGCCCTCGAACGTCTTCGTCCTCGAGCACCCAACCGCTGAGGCTGCCGAGTTGGAGGTCAAGCTGGTCGACTTCGGGGTCGCTTGTGCAGACACCGCCAAGCTCACCGGCTTGGGCGCCATGGCGGGCACGCCGGCCTACATGGCTCCGGAACAGGCTCGGGGCGACACCTCTCTCAATGACCGGTGCGACGTCTACTCGCTCGGCGCGACCCTCTTCGAGCTGGTGACTGGGCGCCCACCGCATACCGGGCCTTCCACTATTGCAGCCTTGGCCAAGCTGGTGTCGACGCCTGCCCAGCGTCTCAGCGAGCTGGTCGTGGACGTGCCTACGAATCTCGACGAGCTGGTCGACGAGATGCTGGCTCTCGACGCGAGCGCGCGACCACCGGCCCCAGAGGTCGCGCGACGCCTCGCCGCCATTGTCGACGATCCCCAACTGCCGCGGCTGGCCAACGTGGTCGACCGGCAGATCGAGTCGGTGCGCTCGAGCGTCAGCCGACTGATGACCACCATGGTGGCTCTGGGGGTCGGGACCGGAGAAGCTCGGGACCGCGAGATTCGTCGCATGGGTGAGTGCGGCGCCGAGGCGATCGAGCTGGGCAAAGACTCGCTCGTGGCCCACTTGGGCGTGCGGCGCGCTCACGGAGGCGAGGCTGCCCTGGCGACCCAGCTGGGCAAGCAGCTCGCCCAGGGTGGGGCTCGAGTCGGCGTGGCCACTGGCCGGGCTTTGGTGGCTCTGGCTCGCCCAGTCGGAGAGGTCGTCGACCGGGCATCGGCCCTGGCGCGGGAGGCAAAGGTAGGGCAGCTCTACGCCGATGAAACCACCGCTGAGCTAGCTCGAGGCGCCTTCGACTTCAGCCCCAGGTCGAGTGGCGTTTGGGTGGCTCTGGGGGCGGTGCCCGAGCGCCGCCAGGCGACGGAGCTGGCGTCTTTCGTCGGCCGCGGGGGCGAGCTGGAGGCCGTTTTTGCCGCCTACGATCGCTGCGTCGACAAGCAGCTACCGACGGTCGTGAGCGTCAGCGGACCACCGGGTATCGGCAAGAGCCGACTGGCCCGCGAGTTCCTCAAGCGGCTCGACGATCATCGGGCCGTCGAGCCATCGCCGAGCACCGAGCGGTCAGCCGGGGCGAGCTCGGCCCAGCCCAGCGAGCCCCCGGGACCAGAGCCTGCAGCCCCCCGAGTCGTGCGGGCGAGTTGCGAGGCCTACGGACGGGCGCGGGCTCTCGGTACGGCGGCCGATGCGCTGAGCCACCTGCTCCACATTCCGAAGGGGGCGCGCTTGGCTCAAGCGACCGCAGCCCTCGAGCCTCTGGCCTTGGAGCATGATGAGGGGGGGTTGCTCGCCAGCCTGCTCGCTGGTGAGCCCTTCGGTGCCTCGGTTGATCCACAGCGAGCTCGGGACATTCTCTATCTCGCGATGACCGAGCTGATGTTCAAGGTCATTCGTGATGAGCCCTGCGTGATCGTGCTCGAAGACCAACAATGGTCGGACCCCGAGTCGATCGCCTGGTTTGACCACGTGCTCAGTCGTGCTGCGGGTCGGACCCTCTTCGTGCTGCTGTTGGCGCGACCCTCTTTCTGGAAGGACTACCCCCAACGCTTCTCTGGACGGCACCATGTGCGGGTCGATCTGCGACCGATTCCGCGCCAGGCGACCATGGAGATCGCGCGGGCCATCATCGGGTGCGACGTTCAGGACCCCAAATTGACCCAAGTGGCCAAGCAGGCTGCCGGCTCGCCCTTGTTCGCCGAGGAGCTCGCACGGGTGATCGCCTCGGGAAAGCCAGCAGCGACGGTGCCTACGATCGAGGCAGCCATCCAAGTGAGTCTCGATGCCCTCGATTCGGACACCCACGAGGCGGTCATCCGAACCAGCGTGTTTGGCCTGTCGGTGTGGTGCGAGGGCTTGGCAGCTCTCAACGTGACCGATTCCGCTGGTGTGCTGGAGCGGTTGGTGGAGGCAGAGCTGTTGCTCGAGCAGCCCGACTCGCGCTTTTCGGGCATGCGCGAGTTTCGTTTCAAGCATGCGCTGGTTCGGGAGGTCGCCTATGCCTCCTCCAGCGAAGCCATGCGAGCCGAGCTGCACGCCCAGGCCGCCGAATGGTTGGCCGAGGTCGGAGAGGATGCTGCCACGGTTGCCGAGCACTTCGATCTCGGAGGCCAACACGAGCGCGCGGCCCGTCACTGGGAGGCCGCCGCCCGCCGTGCGCTGGCCGCTAATGCTCTGCCTGATGCGGCCAAGATGGCTGATCGAGCCTTGACCTTCGCCACCGAGTCGGAGAGTGGCTTTGCCCGGGCCATGCTGCTCGACGAGGTTTATTCGCGGCTCGACGAGCGGGCGGCCGACCGTGCCGAGGCGATTGAGGCGATGGCAGACAATGCCTACGACGAGGCCTGCGAAGTGCGCTGTATGGGCGCTCGGGCGCGCTATGACCACGCCCGCTCGGCGGGAGTCGACGTCGAGGACCGGTTGCTCGAGGTAGTGGCCCGGTCCGCTGAGCTGGGGATGTTGGACGAGGAGGCCCGCTGTTCGGCCACTCTGGCCACCCGTTATGCCTACGCTGGCGAGCTGAGCATGGCCGAGGCTGAGGCGGCCCATCTGCTCGAGCTCGCCGAGCAGCGGGACGTGCAGCCGGCGGCGGTCGATGCCTGGCAGGCACTGGCGGTGGTGAGCCAAACCCGAGGTGAGCTCGCCGCTGCTCTCGAAGCACGGCGCAACGCGGCGCGAGCGGCACGGGCGGCAGGGCTCAAACAAAGAGAGGCCATGCTCACCATCAACCTCGGCTTTGCCCTCACCACCATCGGCGCCAAAGAAGAGTCGCGCCGGGAGATCGAAGCGGGCATCGAGATGGCCGAGCAGGTCGGCAGTGCCGGCACCGTCCGGCTGGGACGTATGCTGTTGCTGGGTTGGGCCGCCCACTTCGGCGCGGACCCCTCGCTGGATCAGGCCCTGGCCGAGCCTCGTGACAGCGCCGACGAGGCGGCGACAGGCGCCTGGATCGTCAAAGACCGGGTCACCTTGGGGGTGCTCTTCTACCGAGGCTGCGAGCTGCTCCAGGGCGACGGAGCCAACGTCGTCAGGGCGCGCTCGTTGCTGCAAATCTCCGCCGAGGCCTACCGCCAAACGGAGAATCGAGACGTGCTTCCCGTCGCGCTCGGCTACTGGGCGGAAGCGGAGCGACGGCTCGGTGAGCTCGAACAGGCTGAGAAGACGGCTCACGAGGCGGCCCAGCTGGTGGAGGCCGGCGCGCCCAGTTTGCTCAACGAGGCGGTGATTTATCTCGCCCACCACGGGGCCTTGGTCGACATGGGTGAGCTCAACGCCGCTCGGCAGGCCATCGAGCGGGGCATGGTGCCCCTGTTGCGGCGCGTCAGGGGGCTGCGCGGCACTCCCTACGAGAAGGAGTTCTTGGCCTTGTCCCATAACGCCCGCCTGCTTCATGCAGCCGATGCGCTCGGTTGCGTGCCTGACGAGCTCGCCCAGATTCTCGAGGCCTGAGCCCGGTTGCGGCGAGCCATGGTCTCTCGCCAAACCGCCTTCAGCTCCAGCTCGGTTCGCGCTACGACCTCTCTGTTTCCCATTACGCCAACCCACGCCCATCCTGAAGTCATGACGAGGCCGAGCACCGAGGATCTAGATCGGATTGTTGCGCTGGCCCACGCCGATCCCCATCGCGTGCTAGGCCCCCACCTCGAGGACGGGCGGCTGAGGCTACGGGTGTTTCGACCCGCTGCGAGCGCGGTCTGGATTCGGTGGGGTGAAGAGGATGCCGAGTCCGCCCAGCCGATGATGCGCCTCCATGCCGGTGGCATCTTCGAGCTCCACCGTGACGTGGACGAGCTGCCTGACCCGAAGGCCTATCGCGTCGAGCTGCGTGATGGCCCAACGGCTTCGCTCAGTCACGATCCTTACGCCTTCTGGCCCACCCTCGGCGATCTGGATGTCCATCTGATGGGGGAGGGGAAGCACCGGCTGCTCCATCACATTCTCGGAGCTCACGCCCGGGTCCACCAGGATGTGGAAGGCACGGCCTTCGCCGTTTGGGCGCCTGAGGCCAAGCGCGTCAGTCTGGTCGGTGATTTCAACGGTTGGGACGGGCACAGCCATGCCATGAGGCGGCTTGGCTCCGGCGTTTGGGAAATCTTCGCCCCCGACGTCTTAGAGGGTGCGCTCTACAAGTTCGAGGTGTGGAAGAGCGATGGCGAGCTGATCGTGAAGGCTGATCCGCTCGGCCGGCAGATGCAGCTGAGGCCCAGCAATGCCAGCCAGGTGACCGTCAGCCGCCACCCGTGGGACGACGCTCCTTGGCTCGAGCGCCGTGCGGTGAGCGAGCCGAGTCAGCGGCCTATGTCGATCTACGAGGTGCATCTGGGATCGTGGCGGCATCGCGACGGTCCTCAGCAGCACGCCGACCGACCCAACTGGCTCGGCTATCGCGAGCTGGCCGACGAGCTGGTGGACTACGTGGCAGACCTGGGGTTCACCCACATCGAGCTCATGCCGGTGATGGAGCACCCCTTCGATGGCTCGTGGGGATACCAAGTTGGGGGGTTCTATGCACCGACCAGCCGCTACGGCACGCCTGACGACTTCCGCGCCCTCGTCGACCGCTGCCATCAGCGCGACATCGGCGTGATCATCGACTGGGTCCCGGCCCACTTCCCCAAGGACGCCTTCGCCTTGGGACGGTTTGATGGCACCGCCCTCTATGAACACCTCGACCCGAGAAAGGGCGAGCATCGGCAATGGGGCACCTATGTCTTCAACTACGGCCGCAACGAGGTGCGCAACTTCCTCATCGCCAATGCCTTGTACTGGCTAGATGAGTTTCACGTGGATGGGCTGCGAGCCGATGCCGTCGCCTCGATGCTCTACTTGGACTACGCCGCGGAGCGTCCGGCCGACTGGGCGCCGAACAAGTACGGTGGGCGGGAGAACCTGGAGGCCATCGCGTTCTTGCGGGAGCTGAACGATGCGGTCCACGAGCGCTTTCCCGGCGCCATGGTGATTGCCGAAGAGTCGACGGCTTGGCCTGGTGTGACCCACGGGACCGCCACCGGCGGGTTGGGCTTCGACTTCAAGTGGAACATGGGGTGGATGCACGACACCCTCGCCTACTTTGCGAAGGACGGGGTGTTTCGCAGCTACCATCATCAGTTGCTCACCTTCGGGCTGCTCTACGCCTTCTCAGAGCGGTTCGTATTGCCCTTGTCTCACGATGAGGTCGTGCATCTGAAGAAATCGCTGCTGTCGAAGATGGCGGGCGATCGGTGGCAGATGTTCGCCAATTTGCGCGCTCTGCTCGCCCACATGTGGGCTCATCCTGGCAAGAAGCTGCTGTTCATGGGTGCCGAGATCGGCCAGTGGACCGAGTGGGACGAGTCGAAACCACTGGACTGGGCATTGCTGGACGTCCCGGAGCACGCGGGCCTTCACCGCTTGGTTCGGGATCTCAACAGCTGTTACCGGCGCTACCCGGCGCTCTACGAGGCCGATGACCGCCCTGAGGGGTTCCGTTGGATTGATGCGAACGATATTCAGCAGAGCGTGGCATCGACGCTGCGCTTTCCTTTGCCTCACCAGCGACCGTCTGGACCGAACCCAGCGGATGACTACTTGGTGTGTGTGGCCAACCTCACGCCAGTGCCCCGGGAGCGGTACCGCATCGGCGTTCCGGCCCGGCGGCGTCACGTCGAGATCCTCAACACCGATGCCGTCCCTTATGGCGGCTCGGGCATGGGGAATCTGGGCGCTGTCGAGGTGTCTGACGAGCCCTGCCACGGCTATCAGCAGTCGCTGGAGCTGACCCTGCCGCCCTTGGCAGTGCTCTGGCTGGTTCCAGAGTAAGTCGCCGACCGCCCCCGCCAAGACCCTCGAGCTTCAGGTCGGGACAAGAGCGTTTGGCCCGTGCTAATCATCCCGCCGATGGTCAATCCACCCTCAAGCGACGCTGACGGCTACGACCAGCGTGAGATGGCGTTTGCGGTTCACACCCGGGCCTGTACCTATCTGCTCAGCGCCGACGGCGTCTGTCGATGGATTGTGTCGAAACAGGGGATCGTGTCGGAGCATGTGCGACAGTGCATCGGTGCCCAGTTCGTTGCCTGCTTGGATCTGACGGTCGCCGGTGGGCTCGTTGGCGAGCTCGCGGTGGGCGGCCGGGCGCTTTTCGTGCGGCACGATGACGATCGACTGGTGCTACTTCGCACCGGACAGGTGGAGCAGGTTGACGATCGGCGCCTCCAAGAGGAAAGCCCAGACGATCAGGTGCCTCCGCCGGCGGCGGCTGTTCGTGCGACGTCTGGTAGCCAGTATGGCAAGCGGGCGGGCCTGCCCTACATGGCCAAAGCACCCCCGCGGTTTGGTGTCTTGCAGCACTCGGGCGAAGAAATGACCATCACGGTCACCCTGTCGGGCCGAACTGCCGTCAAGCCGCGCCCAAAGCCGCCCGAGCCGGGGGATCCCCCGACCGGTAACCGACCCTGAGGGCAGGCCACCGGCGGTCCGACATGGCCACCCACTTTCCCGTTCTGGCTCTCAGCGAATAGACTCGACCCCAGCCACTAGCGTGGTTAGTTTCGCAAACGTCGGTACGGCCCGTGCCGACGGCAGATCGCTTGATGGGCGCGCCACCATCCGAGATGGTAGAAGACCTCCAGCAACAACGATACCGCGTCATCGACCGCCTCGCCTCGGGCGGCATGGCTGAGGTGTTCATTGCTGAGAGCGCCGGAATCGAGGGGTTCAAGAAGCGCGTATGCATCAAGCGCGTACTTCCTCACCTGAGTGAGAAGAAGCGCTTCATCGCCATGTTCCTCGACGAGGCTCGGCTATCGGCCCAGCTGTCCCACTCGAACGTGGTGCAAGTGTTCGATATCGGTGTGGGCGACAAGACCTACTTCATCGTGATGGAGTACGTCGACGGGGCTGATCTCAAACAGGTGATCAAGCACGTTCGAGACAACAACCGCTCCTTCCCCATCGAGCAGGCCATCTACATCTGCGGCAAGATGTGCGAGGGGCTGGCTTACGCCCACGGCGAGACCAACGAGAACGGCGAGCCGCTCAATGCGGTGCATCGCGACATCTCACCTCCCAACGTCCTGATCTCCAAGCACGGAGAGGTCAAGATCGTGGACTTCGGGCTAGCCAAGGCTTCGACCCAGCTCGAAAAGAGCGAGGCGGGCATCATCAAGGGCAAGTTCAGCTATCTCGCGCCTGAGGCTGCTCATGGCAACGAGGTTGATGCCCGGGCCGACATCTTCGCTGTCGGGATCATCCTGTGGGAGATGCTCGCAGGCCGTCGCCTGTTCCAGGGCCAGAGTGACTACGAGACGGTCAAACAGGTTCAGGCCGCGAAGATCCCGCCGATCACCACGGTCAATGCAGAAGCGGACGATCACCTGGAGAGCATCTTGGCTCGAGCACTCGCCCGTGATCGTGACAAGCGGTACCGCGATGCTCAGGGGCTCGGCCGCGATCTGGCTCGCTACTTGTACAAGCTAGGCAAGCCCGTGAGCGCCTTCGACATTGCCGAGCTGGTGCGCGGCCCGATGATGGAGCGCGACCCCAAGGACCAGGGCGATGGCATCTCGATCATCGACAAGCTCATCCAGGAGACGCTGTTCCAGTTCACGTCGTTGCAGGACAAAGACCAGGCCGAGCCATCGGTGGGTGGTGGCTCGGTGGGTGGTGGCTCAAAGCCCTTCAGTCTCACCAGCTTCGAGGACATTGCAGACTTTGCGGACCAGCAGCCGGTGAGCGATCAGCTCGACATCCCCAGTCTGGGCAACCTGGCTGCGCTGGAAGAAGAGGGATTGCCCTCTTCAGGCAGCTCGCCCGACCTGGGAGCTCATGGCGATGTCCGCGAAAGCTTGGCGGACCTGGAGGATGACCTGTTCCGTCCCTCGGGGGCTGAGCTGCGAGACTCGACACCCAGTGGCCGGCCCTCGGCTGGGGAGGCCAGAATATCTGCGGCGCCGAGCAGTTGGACACCGTCGGCGTCCCAGGGCAGCTCTGGGGCGCTCAAGGCGGTGCTGTTGCTGGTGATCGCGGTCGGCACTGCCGCCGCCGTATGGTTCAGCGGGTTGCTGTAGACCCTGCCCTCCTCGCGGCGGCGCACTCGTTTGGCTGGGTTCCTTTCCTTTTCCAGGGGGGGCCCCCCTCTCGCCCCTGCGGGGCGATTCACCCCCAGGCGATTCGGCTTTGCCGAATCGGTCGATTCAATGCCGGCGTCATTTTCGGGGCGCGTGCTCAGGGGCCCGGCCTAGTCTGGCTTTCCTGGGCGGTCGATCTGCTTTCGTAGCTCTTGCAGCTCGGTGAGTAGTCGGTCGACCTTGTCCTCGATGCTCTTGGTGTTGTCCAT
>JAUVCD010000706.1 GCA_030590865.1 Myxococcales bacterium
CGAACGACTCCGCTTGAACGAAGCCGCTGCGCGGCGGGGGTTTCGGTCAGCCAGGTCGCCCATGCTCTGGCTGACTGTGCACCCCTTCGAGATTCGATGGTCTCCTTGGAGGGCGGTGTCCCAAACGCCGCCCCACCAAGGAGATCACCATGACAAGTGTTCTAGACAACATGATGCACGATTTGCGCCTCGCCGGGTTGGCAGAAGATACTCGGAGGCGATACCAGTGCTCCATCAGGCGGTTCGAGCAATTCCACGGGCGGTCGCCCGAGCAGATGGGCCGGGACGAAGTGCGAGCGTGGGTGCAGGAGCTCGAGTCGAGCGGGATCGGTCCGTCACGACTCATGCAGCATTTTGCAGCACTGAAGTTCTTGTACCGCAAGACGCTCGGCCAGCCTGAGGCAGTGTCGTTTCTGTCAACGCCCAAGCGCCCCAAGAAGCTGCCGACCGTGCTCGCCGCCGACCAGGTCGAGCGCTTGCTCGAAGCGCTGGAGCTACCCAAGTTCCGGGTGCTGTTCACCACGATCTACGCCACCGGCATGCGCATCAGCGAAGGGTGCGCGCTCGAGACGGGCGACATCGACGCCGCACGTGGGGTCATCAACATTCGCCACGGCAAGGGCGACAAGGAGAGGCTGGTGCAGCTCAGCCCGCGGCTGCTGACGATTCTGCGGACCTACTGGTTGCAGCAGCGTCCGCCGGCTCCCTACCTGTTCACGGGACGAGCGGGCCGTCGGCTCAACCAAGATGTCGCCCGCAACGCGATGCGGTGGGCTGCCGCCAGGGTGGGCTTGGACTGGCGAAAGATAACACCGCGCGTACTACGCAACAGCTTCGCCACCCACCTGCTCGACGGCGGCACCGACCTTCGGATCATCCAGGTGTTGCTCGGTCATGAGAGCATCGAGACGACCACGCGCTACTTGCGTGTCTCGACGGCTCTGCTGACCAAGACGAAGAGCCCGCTCGAGCGGCTACGAGATACCGGCTGAGCGTGCCATGGCCGACTGCCCGGCATCAGCCGGGCGGCCACGCTTCGACATCGCCGACATCGTGCGGCAGCATCGCACCGCGCTCGAGGCCGAACAGCGCCTGACGCCTTCTCAGGGTCGGGTGCTGTCGGCCATCGCGTTGTGTCGCACCGCCGCCCTCGGAGGCCACCTCGACGTGTGCCGCTCGTGCGGGCTCGAACGGGCCTGCTTTCACTCCTGCTGCAATCGCAACTGTCCGAAGTGTCAGGCGCTTGCGCAGGAGAGGTGGATAGCTGCGCGCGCCGAGCGACTGCTGCCAGTGCGACACTTCCACGTCGTGTTTACCTTGCCGAGCGAGCTGCGCACGCTGGCGCGCTACCGGCCTCGCGCCATCTACGGCGCGCTGTTCGCCGCGGCCAGCGCGACGCTGCTCGAGCTCGGCCGAACACACCTCGAGGCACAGCTCGGCGTTACGATGGTGTTGCACACCTGGACGCGCGACTTGCACTTGCACCCGCATGTCCACGCCATCGTGACTGCCGGTGGCCAAGCACTCGACGGCTCGAGCTGGAAGCCCTCGAGCGAAAAGTACCTCTTTACCGCCAAGGAGATCATGGGCGTGCTGCTGCGCGGCAAGATGATGGCCGCACTGCGTGCCCTGCACCGCGCCGGCACCTTCGACGGCTTTGACGAATTCTACGACCCCGAAGGCTTCGACCGGCTCATGAGCCAGCTTGCGGCTCTCAGCTGGGTCGTCTTCGTCAAGAAACCCTTTGGCCGAGTCGACCACGTTCTTGGCTATCTCGGCCGCTACACCCACCGGGTGGCCATCGCCAACAGCCGTCTTGTCGACGTGACCGACCAGGCAGTGACGTTCCGCACCCGCAACGGCGAGACCTGTACGGTCACACCTGTCGAGTTTCTTCGTCGCTTTGTGCAGCATGTGCTGCCCGACCGCTTCCACAAGATTCGCCACTACGGCCTGTACTCGACCACCGCCGCTCGGCCCGATGGTGCCCTCGACCATGCCCGCGCCCTGCTGGCCGCAGCGCCCAACAGCCCTGCGCCACCAGCTGCCGCCAAGGCCGCGCCGCCAAGCTGGATCGAGCTACTGCGTGAGCTGACCGGCCGCGACGTCACCCGCTGTCCCCGCTGCGGCGGCCGGCTCGAACGGTTGCCCATACCAAGACCACGGTCCCGCGCTCCGCCTTTAAAGCTGGCCTCATGAGCACCGCCAATCTGCACCACAGCACGGGCTTCGCTTCTTGCAGCGAGGACGCACCGATCCGTCCGCGCAGCCAAAAATCCTGGCCCTCGAGCTATCCCCGCCTTGCCGTGTCCTGCCCCAACCCCACCGCCCCTCGACGGACGCCGCATCCTAGTTGCCCCGACCCGCTTGACTCGCTCTCCTCGGTCGCAATCACCACTCCAAGCCGACCCCAACCCAGGCCGGCGCGATCGAAATCTCCATTTGCAACAGCCGTGCCCACGCTCCAGCTGGCACCCGGGTAGCCGGCCGCTCCGGGCTTGTTCAAGATCGCACTTCACGGCGGACACAGCAGCGCGGTGGGGAGCCTGCATGCGTCATCGTGCCAGCGTCGCCGCGAATTGCTCAATATTCCCTCACGCTTCCGATCCCGATCTAGACCAAACGATCGGGCTCGGGACGGGCTCGGGGTCGCGCTCGGGCGCGTGCGCGTGGGGGAAGGGGAAGGGTGCAGATCAATGGGCGAAGGGCTCCGAGTCGCTCACACGGTCGCCTTGCGCCACTGGCCTCGGTCGAGCACCACGGTGAGCAAGGCGGCGTGGACCAACCAATCGACGGTGCTCCCGAGCCACACGCCGACCAGTCCCATCTCCAACTCGATGGCAAACAGCCAGGTGGCGGCCAGGCGAACGCCGACCGAGCAGAACAATGTGAGCCACAAAGCCGTACGGGTCGCGCCGGCGCCTCTCAGGGCCATGCTGGACACGACGGCGAAGGCCATCACCGGTTGAGCGGCGGCGGCCACGTAGAGCGTCTCGACCCCCAAGTCGATGATCTCGGGGTCCGTGGCGAATCCTGCCATCAACAGCTCGGGCAGCAACACGAAGGCCACGCCCAGGGTGCCGAGAACCGCCATGGCGAGCCGGGCAGCGCTGGTGCAGGCGCGGCTGGCTCCCCGCTCCTGGCCGGCGCCCAGCTTCTGGGCCACCAGTGTGCTCGCCGCGATGCCAAAGCCCTCGGCGGTCTGAAAGCTGATTGCTTCGATGCTGATGAGTGCCTGGTTGGCTGCCATGGCGTTGGCGCCCAGCAGTCCGATGATGGCGACGAAGGCGAGATAGCCGCTGTGATAGATGAGCTTCTCCCCCAAGGCGGGCAGCGACACCCGAATCAACCGTCGGAGCATGCGCAGGTGGCTGTCCAGCGATGCTGCCGGTCCGTGCTGCTCGCCGAGTCGCAAGGGGATGGGGCTGCTGTTGCCACTCAGCGCTACGGCCAGAAACGCCGCTTCGACTACAAAAGCGGCCACCGAGCCGAAGGCAGCGCCTCGCACTCCCAGCTCCGGGAATCCGAGCAAGCCGAAGACCAGCAGGGTGCTCACGACCAGATTGACCAGGTTTGCAAGGGCCGCTCCGATCAGCGGGGTGCGGGTATCGCCCACCGCCTGGAAACAGGCGACGGCGACGGCGGCCATGAAGGCCAGCGGCAACACGGGCAGCACGATGTCGAGGTAGGCGATGGCTTGGCTCAGCACCGTCGGCGCTACCGCCGGAAACACCAACGGCAGCAGCCACCCGCAGCCGAGCATCAGCGGGGCGATGACCAGCAAGCCCAAGACCAAGGCCAGGCCCAGCGACGAGCGGGCCGCGGTTGCAGCCAGCTGCCGATCGCCAGCGCCGTTTAGTCGGGCGACCAGCGCCAGGGTGCCGATCGCGAAGGCGGCCAGCAGCGAGTAGACCGTCCACGTCAGGGTGGTCGAGATCTGCATCGAGGCGAGCGCCGAAGGCGCGTAGCGGCCCACCAAGGCCCGATCGGCCATGAACACCAGCGTCACCAGCAGCATGTGGGCGATGGCCGGCCACGCCAAGGTCCAGACCTCCCGCACCGGGCCTCCGGCGACGGGCGTGGGGAGACGGCTGTCTCCGTTGTTTTCCGCGACAGGTGCCAGCAACTCGATGTGCCGTCGCGAGCAGGCCTCGACACTCATGGAGACTCAACGCCCCGGGCCCACTAGTCTCTTCCGTCGTTGCGTGCTTCGCTTGTTCGGGGGACACGCGGGGGGCCGAGTCCGAATCCGGGGCCGCGTGCGGGGCCGCTACCGAGCCCGGGTTTGGCTCCACTTCTGCTTCTGGCTCTGCTTGGTGCAATCCGTCGACCTGCTCGACCCAGGCCGTGCTGTTGGCGTTGGCGTGTCGAGAGCGCCAATCAGAGCGCTACTTTGGTTCACTGGACAGTCTGCTGAGGGTCGGCCACCGCCGACGTAGAATGACGCTTCATTCAAACTGAATGCATATTCATGCAGATGGTGTTAGTGCTCAGTGGAGCGGTCATCTTGTTGACCCTCTGGAAGCACTCCCATCAAGAGAATGCCCGCCGCACCGACAGGTTGCGGTGGCAAGGGCCCGAAGACGAGCGATGGCGCGCGCAACTGGCAGCACAACCCCAACTGAAGGGACGTTCAGCGGGTCGACACGATGCCAGCGCTGGTGGCGGCCAGTCGCGCTGCTGGGGCTCGGGCTCTACC
>JAUVCD010000132.1 GCA_030590865.1 Myxococcales bacterium
CGTTTTGTCGGCGAGACCATCGAAGACGGTATTCCGCGGCTCCATTGGGACTGGGTCGAAGGGCAATCGCCGAACGCCGAGCCGGCGCGAGAAGGTGTCGTAGCGGCGCTGACGGCTTTCTGTACCAAAGGTGATTCGCCCAAGGCTCCGCCCCCAGGGTGCGACGAAGCCGAATAGTGCTGCCGGACCGAGGCTTGGCGCGCCAGGTTCAAGCTCAGTCCAGGTCGTCTCGGTCCGGCGCGCTTGGGGGGGCGGACAGCCGCAGCGCCAGCTCGGCGGCGGCTGCTTCGGCGGCGCCGTTCGTCGGGGCGGGAATGGTGTCAGCCGCCATCAACTGCTCCACGTCGGTGGGCGTCTCGTCCTCATCGACGTCCTGGTGTCGGCGCACGCCACTCTCACGGCGAGTCACCTCGCCGCCGGACAGGGTGGGGACCCCGCTGTCCAGGTCCGCCTCGACACGCTGTCGTTCGCGCACCCAAGCCTCGTCGAGTACTGGCCCCAGCTCGAGCATGATGGCTCGGGCCAGTTGCTCGCCCCGGGCCTGTTCGACCGCCTCGTGCAGCGGGCCGGTGGCGAAGAAGACTAGCGCCACGGCGTCCTCGGGCACTGCGCTCAGCTGGGCTCGCTCCAAGGCGTCGTCGATGACGGCGGTACATATGCCTGGGGGCAGCAGCTTGTCGAGAGCTACCATGAGGCGAGCTGCAAGCTCACCCTCTTCTGCTACCTGGGGTACCACGGGGCGGAGCATACGCTCATGTGCTCCCCTTTGCGATGCCTTGTTGGGGTGGCTATGATGCGGGCTGCCACCCGCTGCGGGTGGTAGAGGGCAGCGGTGACAGAGCGAAACCGTCGACATGCACGGGGGGCGGTAGCAGCTGGACATCCCAAGACGGCCGAGGCCGGGCAGATCATGCTCGAGGCTGGGGGCAATGCCTTCGATGCGGTGGTGGCCGCCAGTTGGGCGGCCTGTGTCGCCGAACCGGTGCTCGCATCGCTAGGTGGCGCAGGCTTCCTGATGGCTCGTCAGGCCTCGGGCCAAGCGACCTTGTTCGACTGCGGCGCTCAGACACCGCTGGTGCGGCGGGCGGCTGCAGAGACCGAATTCACGCCGATCACGGTGGAGTTCGGCACTGCCAGCCAGCAGTTCCACGTGGGTCTCGGCTCGGCGGCCACGCCCGGCCTGGTGCAGGGGCTGTTCCACATCCACCGCGAGCTCTGCTCGTTGCCGATGACCCAGCTGGTCGAGCCGGCGGTGCGCTGGGCTCGCCAGGGCCTCGAGGTGTTGCCGCTGCAGGCCTATCTCTTCAACTTGGTGGCGCCCATTTTTACCTTCAGCGCCGAGGCGCGGCGCGTATATGGCAGCCCGACGATGCCAGGCAAGCCCGCGCAAGAGGGCGAACGGCTCGTCTTGCCCGAGCTGGCCGACTCAATCGAGGCGCTGGCCCGAGAGGGCGCCGAGCTGTTTTACCGCGGCGATATGGGCCGTGCTCTGGTGGCTGCCTGTACCCGTGGCGGTGGCCACCTGACCCTGGATGATCTGGAGGCCTATCAGGTCGAGCCCCGGGCACCGCTGCGGCTGGCCTATCGAGATGCCGAGTTGTGGCTCAACCCGCCGCCGAGCTCTGGAGGGATCTTGGTGGCTTTCGGTCTCAAGTTGCTCGAGGCTTGCGAGCTTTCGCAATTGGACTGGGCGGGTGAACAGTTCCAGACGCTTTTGGCGCGCATCTTGGAACAGACCAGCTTGGCCCGCGCTGCCGGTTACGACGGTCGGGAGCAGGAGTCTGAGGTGGTCGAGGCCTTTCTGGCCGACGCGAACTTGGCGGGTTACCTGTCCGACTTGGCTCACCAATTCCCTCAGACTAGCGGGACCACTCACATCAGCGTGGGTGACCGGGACGGTAACGTGGCCAGTCTGACGATTACCAATGGCGAGGGCTGTGGCTACGTAGCGCCCGGGTTGGGGGTGATGCTCAACAACATGCTTGGCGAGCAAGACGTTCATCCCCAAGGGTTCCATTGCTGGGAGCCCAACACCCGCATCTCGTCGATGATGGCTCCGGCAGTGGCCACCTGGGGCGGCACGACCATCGCCGTCGGCTCGGGAGGCTCGAACCGGATTCGGACCTGTTTGCTCCAGGTGCTGGTGAAGCTGATCGACTTCGGCCTGTCAACCAACCAGGCGGTCAACAGCTCGCGTATCCACATGGAGGGTGGCCTGCTGAGCATTGAAGGAGGTTTCGCCCCACCAACGGTGGCGGCGTTGCGTGAGGCCTTCACGCAGGTCGAGCTCTGGCCAGAGCGAAACCTGTTCTTTGGTGGGGCTCACGTGGTGATCCATGACCGACAGCGGGGCGAGTTCGAGGGCGCCGGCGATGAGCGTCGCGGCGGCGTGGCCCTGATCGTCGACTAGCGCCGCGCCAGGGCGATCCGATTAGGAGCCCACCGGGCCCACCAGCGCCTCCGGGGCGCTCAGCATCAGGTGGCGCCAGCCTGAGGATTCAGTTTCAGGATGTCGTCTCGGATGATGGCCACCAGGCAGCCCGTCCCCTTGGTGACCATGATGGCTTCGTCGTGACAATTGAGCTGGCAAGCGGCGCACTCGATGCAGCGCTCTTCGTGAGCTACTCGGGCGTGGCCATCGCGCATCTCGAGCACACCGTGGGGGCACAGCTTGGCGCAGGTCGCGCAGCCACTACAAGCTTGGGTTCTGAGGGTGATCACGACAGCGTTCTTGTGGTGATCAGGGCCACCAAGGCAGCCAGAAAGAGCACCAGGTTCAGTGGCAAGAAGCGTGCAATCTCCTTGCGCACTAAAGTGTAGTTGCTCACTGCCGAATTGCCAGTGTACGAGAGGCCGACGAAGAGCGCCATGGCCAGAGCGTAGAGGCTGGCGACGATCAGCTGGGCGTGGCCAAGCAGTTGTGCGGCGCTCAGCGCGGCCAGTCCAAGGCTAGTGAAGGCGCCGAGCCAGAGCCCTTTCACGGCAAAGCGAGCTCCTGGCAGCCAGGGGAACAGTATCGGGTAGGCGGTGCCCAGAAAGGCCGACAGCACCACCACGGCAGCCGGACCGGTCGGGTCTGCAGGCCGCTCAACGGCGATCCAGACTAGCGCGATCACCAAGCCGTAGAAGACGAACTGGAACAACCCGGGCCACCAGCTGAACAGGCGCATCTGCAGCCCGAATACCACCCGGTCAGCGTCCCGATCTCGATAGGGAGGGTTGGCCAGATAGGTGTCGAGATACTTGGCGTAGAGCGGACCGACGATGGGTCGGATTTTGGCGGCTCGCAGACGACGCAGGTCGACACCGGAGAAGCCGAACTTGGGCAAGATCAACCGCAACCATTTGTCGTCGGTGAGCAGCCCGCGATCGTAACGGTCCAGCTGTTCGTGGACTCTGGTGTTCGAGAAGCGACCCTTGCTGGCGGCACACCAGACGTTGATGCCGTCGGTGTCGATGACCAGCAAGCGAGCACCGAAGCGGCGGGCGCGCCGGGCAATCAAGAAGACCGTGAGGTGGTAGTTGGCGGTCACCAATAGCGGTGCCTCGCGGTCGTAATGCGGTCCGAGATGGTACAGGCCTGGCTCGACCACGTAGCTGCGTCTGAAGCCGTAGGCCCAACAGATGAACGCCTTGACGGCATCCGTCCAGCCGAGCTCGAGCTGTCGGGGCTTGTCCGTCCCTGGGGGCCAAGCGGTGCCGGCGCGGTAGAACGTCAACTGGAGTGCTTCGCTGCCGAGCACCATCAGGCCCAGGGCCAACAAGGCAGGTGCGTAGCCTCCGATGGCGGCTAGGCCGAGCCACCACCCGCCCACTCCCAGGCTCAGCAGGCCGACGCCGAGACCCATGGCCAGCCAACGGCTCACGTCGTGGATCCCACGTGGGTGCGAAACGATGGGTGTCCCATTAGAGCAGTTGCCACAGCGCCACGGCCACGAGCGCCAAGACGACGGCTATGGCCAAGCCAATCAGCATCGGGCTGCGCGGCGTCTTGCGTCGGCTGTTTCGGCGATCGAACATCGGCATCGAGCCCATCGCCTTGATGAGCACGCCATGGGCTTCGGTAGCGTCGGCGAACCGCCGCTTCGGTTGGCGCACCACGCAGCGGGCGAACCAGGCGTCGAAGGCCGGAGGCAGGGCGACCGGGCTGCCCAGCTCGGCGGCCCGGTCGGAGGCCTTCTCGATCTTGCCCTCGATGATCTCCTGAGCGATCTCGACGGCGCTGGAGCCGGCCTGCATGTGTCGCCAGTAGATGCGGCCGGTGATCAACTGGAAGACGATGAGCCCGAGCGCCCACACGTCTGCCGAGGGCTCGATGGCCTGGCCTGGAACGCCTTGCTCCGGGGCGGTCCACAGGGGGGTTCCCAGACCCGCCGCGGTGGCCACCGCGTCCATCACCCGCAGCATCTTGGCGATGCCGAAGTCGAGCACCTTCACGTCGTGAGTGATCCCCGCCCGGCGCGCTTCGGCCAGGAAGATGTTCTCCGGCTTGAGATCCCGGTGGACGATCTTGGCCCGGTGGGCCGCGGACACGGCGTGGAAGAGCTGCTCGATGATCTCGCGGATCTCGAGGGGTTCTGGGTGGGGCTGCTCGTCGAGGAACTCGGAGAGCAGCTTGCCGGGCAGGTACTCCTGAGCGATCCACAGAAGTCCGGTCTTGGGGTCTGAGCCGGCGCCGACCACCCGGACGACATGGTCGCTGTCGATGCTGCCGCTGGCCCGCGCTTCGCGCTCGAATCGTTCGATGCCCTTGGGATCGGACAACGACTCGGGGTCCATCACCTTGACGGCTCGCTCAGTGCCGGTGCTCAGCTGCTCGGCCCGATAGACCGTGGCCATAGCGCCCTGGCCGATCCGTTCGATGATCCGGTACCGCTCGGCGAAGGTGGTGTCGGGCGTCAGCCGCGGTAAGCGGGCCATGGTGCGACGGTAGCACAGCCCAGGGGTGGTGGAGACCGCACCGCGAGGGTTGCTGAGGGCACCGATCCGGCCGCTCGGTCGAGAGAGACGGCATTCCGTGATACTAACAACCCAGGGTATTTGTTCGCATTTGACGCCTGGTTGCGCTGGATTCGACGTGATGTCTTCTGGTGATCGTTGCTGCCTCGCCTACGTCGTGTCCCGCATCGGCGGTGATGATGGCGTCAGTCTCGAAGCCATGCACTGGATGCGCATCCTGTCCCGGGCCGGCTTCTCCATCCAGGTCATCACCGGTCGGGTCGAAGCGAGCGAAGCATGGGCCGCCTTGTCTGCCCGCGAGGGCATCGATGTCACCGTCATAGCCCAGGCGGATCCCGATCCCCTCGATGAGCGAAACCTGGACGAGTTTCGACGTCTGTTCGACGACGGTTGTGTTGATGACGAGTATCGCAACCGGGTCCGAGCCATCCGTGAGGCGCTCGGTCGCCAGCTCGACTCGGTGGGGGCCCAGCTGCTCGTGGCGGAGAACTTCACCTTGCCTTGGTATCACTCGAGCTTGGGCCTGGCGGTGGCCGGGGTGATCGCGGACCGAGGGTTGCCGGCGATCTCGAGAGGCCATGACTTTCCCCACGATCGACCGATGTACCGGTGGCAGGAGATGAGCGCACCGGTCCGGCAGGTGGCCCAGGCGATCTACCTTCGCTCTCCGCGGATTGCCCATGTGGCCATCAACACCCGGGACCGGGACTCGTACTACCGCGACCTGGGTGTCACCGCCGTTTCGGTCATCCCCAATGTCGTGGACGTTGCGGCTCCGGCCTTTGCGCCATTGGCGCCGGACCGAGCCACGGCGCTACGCCGCGCCTTGTTGGGACAGCGGGCTGACGACACCATCGCCCTCTGTCCGGTCCGTCCGGTAGCCCGTAAGCGCTTGGACGTCGCTGTCGAGCTCATCCGCCGAGTCAGCCGACAGCGCGAGGCCCCGTCGCTGTCGTTGCTGGTGTCCCACGACACCAAAGACGCGCCAGCCGCGGTGCTGGACCCGCTCCGTAGGGCCGCCAAAGACGCTGGGGTCAACCTGGTCTTTGCCAGTGAGCAGCTGGCGGTCCATAGCGCCGAAGCGTCATCCGTCGACGTTTGGGACTGCTACCGAATAGCGGACTTTGCGCTCTACTTCAGTGATTTCGAGGGGTTTGGTAACGCCTTGCTCGAATGCCTGGCCTGCCGGCTGCCACTCTTCGTCAACGAATACGAGGTCTACCGACGGGACATTGCGCCCCTCGGCTTCGAGCTGCCAAGCCTGTCGATCCCGGCGACCTCGTCTTACGACGACTTCGTCGCCCATGGACTCTCGGTGTTTGGCCGCCGGTCACTGGTCGGCACGCTGCCCCAACAGCTCGACGACATGGCCGCGCAGATCAAGGCGCTAGTGGCCATCAAACCGCCTGGCCAGCCCCTACCCGCTGGGCCGCAGCGCGATCAGGTCGACCACAATCTGGCCTTGGTGGCCGCTCACTTCAGCTACCCGGTGGTGGAGCGCCGGCTGTTGTCGCTCATCGACCAGCTCATGAAGCAACCTGTTTGATTCACGGTCCTGGATGGTGATTCGTCGCGCTCCGCGCTAGCGTGCCGACGATGTCGAAGGCTGACGACGAGACCAAGGGCTTCGCCGACATGTTGGCGGAATACGACAAGGCTGCGCCGAGCACCACACGTGTGCGCACGCCCTCAGTGGGCAAGGAAGTGTCCGGGCGGGTGGTGGCCATCAATGCCGGGACGGTGTTTGTCGACGTCGGCGCCAAGACCGAAGCGGTGATGGATCGGGACCAACTCACCGATGATGACGGCCAGCTCACCGTCGAGGTCGGCAGCACGGTGACGGCGCGAGTCGCCGAGGCGGGGGAAGGCAACATCGTCCTACGTACCAAGATGGGTCGAGGCGCCGACCCATCCGCCGAGCTGGCCCAAGCCCAGGCCCACGGCATTCCGGTGACCGGTACCGTGATGGTGGTCAACAAGGGGGGCGTCGAGGTGGAGGTGATGGGCCAGCGCGCCTTTTGTCCCATCTCCCAGCTCGAGGCGCGCTACATCGAGGATCCGGCCGAGTACATCGGACGGAAGCTGGAGTTTCGCGTGACCCGCCACGAAGCTGGCCGGGGCGGCAAAGCCAACATCGTGTTGTCTCGCCGAGCGCTGCTCGAGGAGGAGGCCGCCAAGCGAGCCGTCGAGACCCTTGCTCGGCTCGAGGTGGACAAAGTGATGTCCGGCACGGTGACCCGCATCATGGACTACGGCGCCTTCGTCGATCTGGGCGGCCTGGAGGGCATGCTGCACGTCAGCGAGCTGGGTTTCGGGCACGTCGATCACCCCAGCGAGGTGTTGAGCGAAGGGCAAGCGGTCGAGGTCAAGGTGCTGAAGATCGAGCCCAGCGAGGATCCCAAGCGTCCCGACCGGATCAGCCTGTCGCTGAAGGCGCTGCAAGACGATCCCTGGGATACGGCCGTACGCCAGCTGAGCCAAGGCCAGCGGCTCACCGGCAAGGTCGCTCGGACCCAGCCCTTCGGTGCTTTCGTGACCCTGCCATCGGGTATCGAAGGATTGGTCCACGTCAGCGAGATGGTGAGCGACCGACGGGTCGCCCACGCCAAAGAAGTGGTCTCGGTGGGTGACGAGGTGGAGGTTTCGGTGCTGGAGATCGATCCGGAACGCCACCGAGTGGCACTGTCGATGAAGGCCGCCAAACAAGACGCCGAAGACGCCCAAGCGGCGCAATATCGACCGGCCTCTCAGGAGAGCTTTGGCACCTTCGCTGACTTGTTCAAGAAGAAGTTGAAGCCCTAAGGGCCCGTCAGCTCAGCGGAGCGGGGCGTTCGGGACAGTGGGTTGCGGGGGTGCGGTCTACGGGGATTTCCCTGGTTGGCACGACGAAACCAAGTTCCAGCCAGACGGCGAATACTGACTCCATGCTCAGTTGTTTGGTGCTCACTCGCCCATTGCCGGACCAGCCCGCAGGCGAGCCAGTGTCTGACTTTGAGTCAGCCGTAATGACCGCCAATAGGGTGGCGTATCAGCCGTCCTCGGGGATGGGCGCAGCGACTGACTGAGCCTCATTATCGGCACACTCCCAATACCGAAGTGTTGTGTGGCGGCGCGCTTTCGGTGAGAATGGTCGGCCCTCGGGTCGTTTTGGCAGGTCTACTTGCTTGTCGCGCGGCAGAAAAAGAGGGCCCCGCTGTGCGGGGATAGAGTGGAGCTAGAGCAAGAGATGAGTAAGAGACTGTTTGTAGGTGGCCTCAGCTGGGGCACGGATGACGAAGGTCTCCGCATGGCCTTTGAGCGCTTCGGCGAGATTGACGATGCCAAGGTCATCACGGATCGCGAGACCGGCCGGTCCCGCGGTTTTGGATTCGTGACGTTTGCGGATGACGGCGCGGGTACCACCGCAATTGCAGAAATGGATGGTGCTGAGCTCGACGGCCGCGCCATCCGCGTCAATGAGGCCCACGAGCGTCAGCCTCGTGGTGGCGGCGGCGGTGGCGGTGGCTACGGCGGCGGCGGCGGCGGCGGTGGCTACGGCGGCGGCGGCGGCGGCGGCGGCGGTGGCCGTGGCGGTGGCGGCGGCCGTGGTGGTCGCGGCGGCGGTCGCGGCGGCGGCGGCGGCGGCGGCGGCGGCGGCGACCGCTGGTAGCCGTGTGCTCGAGGGGGGTTGGCGAGGTCTGCCTTTAGACCGAGCCAGCTCGAGCTTCAGCGATGGCCTTTGAGGCCAGACGCTGGCGCGGAGTTTTGTCTGAGGCCTGAGTTGCGCGTACTAATCGTTGACGACGAAGAGGACTTGCAACAGCTGCTCACCATGCGGCTGACCGTGCGAGGCTACGATGTTGCCGGCGTGGGCACCGGCGAACACGCTCTGGCATCACTGGCCCAGCGGCCCGCTGAGCTGGTGGTGCTCGACGTTCGCTTGCCAGGCATGGACGGGCTGGAGACGCTCGAGCACATCATGCGGGATTACCCGGAAACTCATGTGATTATGCTTACCGGTTATGCTGATCCGACCCTGATCGCCGAGGTGCAGGCCCGCGGGGTTTTTGCATTCATGATGAAGCCCGTGCTCATCAGCGAGCTGCTCGAGAAGATCGAGCAGGCCCAAGCACAGAGTGAGGCGCTATGAGCGGCCGGCCGAGCGTGCTCCCAGCAGGCGAGGGCACTCGTCTCAGGGCGGCGATTATTGGTGGCGGGCAGGGCTGTGTCTCGATCCTGAAATTGGTCCAGGATGACGCCCTCAGCCACCTGCGCATGAAGATTGTGGGTGTCGCGGACGTCGATCCCGAACGGCCTGGCATCAGCGCGGCACGAGAGCTGGGCGTCCCGCTGGTGACCACCGACTATCGCGAGCTGTATCAGATCGAGGGGCTCGATCTGATCATCGAGGTCACCGGCAAGAGGGAAATTCGAGACGACGTCGAACGGAATCGTCCCCGCCACGTTGGGTTGATCGATCATGTTGCGGCCCGCCTGTTCTGGGAGGTTCATCAGGCGCAGCAGGCCGTCATTCAGCAGCGAACGGCCATGCGGCAGCACGTCGAGGAGGAGCACCATTGGATTGCCCAGGTGTTCGATTCCATCCCCGACGAGATCGTAGTGCTCGACCTCGACCAGGTCGTCCGAGATGCCAATGCGGCCTTCTTGAAGAACAATGATCTGACCATTGGCGATGTTCAGGGCTGCCATTGCTACGAGGTCGATCAAGGGGTTCGCGGCGAATGCAGTGTGGCGGTTGAGGATTGCCCCTTCTTCACCGCGGTCGAGAAGAAGCAGCCCGTTTCGATCGTAAGGAAGCACTACGATAGTGACGGCCGGGCGCGCTATGCGGCTATCGTTGCTGGTCCGATCCTCACCCGTGACCATGTCGTGGTGGGCGTCGTGGAAATGACCCGAGACATCACCGGCCGCATCCGCCTGGAACAGCAGCTCAAGGCCAAGGAGGGGGAGCTGCAGGAGATCGTGGATCATGCCCCTTTGGCGGTCTACGTGAAGAACCGCCAGGGGCAGTACCTCCAGGTCAACCCAGCCACCTGTGCCATGTTTGGCAAACCCCGGGGCGACTTCATCGGCAAGACGGACCGAGAGATCTTCGACCGATCGTTGGCCGATCGCCTGCGCCAAGGCGATCGAGAGGTGCTCGAAAAGGGCACCAACACCAGCTTCGACATGGATGTCGAGCTGCCCTCTGGCAGGGCCTATCTCTCCACGGTCAAGTTCCCGTTGTTCGACAGAGCAAAGGAGGTCAGCGCGGTCTGTGGCCTGTCCAAAGACGATACGGCGCAGCGAGAGGTCGAGGCGACCCTGGCCCTCACCCGAGATTACCTCCAGAACATCGTCGACCACTCGCCGGTGATCATCATCACCACCGATCTGGACGCCAACGTCGTGGCCTTCAATCGCGGCGCCGAGGTGGCTCTCGGCTATTTGGCCGACGAGGTCGTCGGTCGACCGGCGGCGGTGTTCTATCGAGATGCCGAGGAGCGCGAGACTTTGCTCAGGCGCATTGCCCAGGATGGGTCGGTGCGCGAGTACGACACCGTGCTGCTGAAGAAGGACGGCACCGAGTTGCCGGTGTCCATTGCGCTCTCAGAGCTCAAGGACTCGTCGGGGCGCAAGCTCGGCACGGTCGGCATGAGCCGCGACATTTCGCAGCGCAAGGCACTGCTCAACCAGATCATCCAGTCCGAACGGCTCGCGGCGGTAGGTCGGTTGGCGGCTGGAGTGGCCCACGAGATCAACAACCCGCTGGCGGTGATTGGAGAGATTGGCGGTTTCTTGACCGATCTGGTCGAGGGCACTGCCGAGACCGATCAGGCGGGCCTGCTCGCGGCGCTGAAGAAGTGGCTGCCCAAGCTGAACGACCAGGTCAAGCGGGGCCGTAGTGTGACCTACCGGATGCTGCGATTCGGTCGCAAGATCGAGGCGGAGGCCGCCGTGGTGAACGTCAATGATGCCCTGGATGAGATGCTGCCCTTCATCAAGAAAGAGGCGAACCTCAGCAACGTCATCATCGATCGACACTACCAGGACGATCTTCCGCGGGTGTGGATCGAGGAGATGCAGCTGCAGGAGATCTTCCTCAATCTGCTCGGCAATTCCATTCAAGCGCTCAAGGCGCAGGGGGCGGGTAAGATCAAGCTCTCGACCAAGAGCAAGAAGGGGAAGGTGAGGATCCAGGTGCGGGACAACGGTCCGGGGATCTCTGAGGAGATCAAGGACCGACTGTTCGATCCCTTCGTGACGACCAAGCCGCCGGGGCAGGGAACCGGCCTGGGCCTGTCGATCTGCTACGGCATCGTCAAGCGCTACGACGGCGAGATCCGAGTCGAGTCCAAGCCTGGCAAAGGGGCGACCTTCACCGTGATTCTGCCGGTTTGGGTTGCGCCAGCTGGCCGGTCCGGGTCGCCGGAGCCTGAGCCGGAAGGCTAGGCTGGGGCCATGAAGGAATCGCTCAGATGTCCCAAGTGCGACAGTCGTCGGCTATGGGTGATCGATCCGTTGCGAGTGCCTGGGGAGGTCAAGGAGGGCGACCGCCTGAGGGTCGTCAACCACCAGGTGCCGGATTCGGAGGGCTTCTTTGCCATCGGTCGTCGGGCTCCGGTGGGGCATTTTGTCGCCTACATCTGTGCGTCCTGTGGGCTCTCCGAGCTTTATGCTGACGACATCGATCAGCTGGAGGCCGATCCCCAGCGCGGCGTACGACTGATCGACAACACCGATCCCCATCAGGGGCCCTTTCGCTGATCTGGACCTCGGGGCAGGGAAAGGGAGGGCACAAGGACGATGGCGAAGTGGCTGGACGCTTGGAGGAGCAACCTGCGTGCCCGGCGTCTGGTAGCGGGGATCTGTGGCGCTGCCGCTGGGGTGGCGCTCGTGGTCGAATCGGACGCCGAGCCGGTGGTCTTTTTGCCCGCCAGTCTGCTGTGTGGCGCTGCCGTGCTGATCCACCTGCGCCCGTTGGGCGCCCAGCTCTTGGCGCGGGCCATCTGGTGGGCCAATCTGGTGCTCGGCGAGTTTCTAGCGCTGACCAGCTCGAGCTCTGAGCGGACGGCGGGCAGCTGGATGGTGCTGGGCTGCGGGGCGGCCATCATTGCCGTCGACCGTCGTGGTCTGGTCGCGGCGACGAAGCGCCAGGGTTACAACCCGGTGGGTTTTCGCGGCACTTTGATCCTGGCGATGATCTTGGCGCTTGCCGACACTCAATCGCTGCTGCTGTTCGTTCTGGTGTCGCTGAAGAACGGCGGAAGCGGCATTGAGCCGGAGCTACTCACGGGCTGCGCGGTGGCCATGATCGTCGCCTTCGTCGGTTTGTATCGGCTGGCCTGGTGGGGCATCGTCGGTAACATCATTGCCAATGTGGCGGTGGCGGGGCTGGCGTTGAGCGGCGCCTTGCTGTTGCCCAATGGCATCGTGGCCATGCTGGTGACCACGGCGGTCCTTCAGTTACTGGTTCCGATCCCCATGATCGTAACCCTGATCGGCCGTCGTCCCTTCCCGCTGCGCTTGGCGCCATCGCACCAGGCGACCCTCACCACCGTCCTGGTGGCTTTGTTGATGGCCTTGGCGGTTCTTGCCGCTTGGTTCTACGAAGGCAAGCTGCTGCAGTTCTGATTAGCTCGAGCGACCCTGCCTCGGCCGTCGTCGTCGGCCTGCCCAGGTTGCGAGCAGCGCTGCTAGCCCAAACAGGCCCAGCTTGCTCGACGTGGGGGTGCCAGGCAGCTGGCAGCCACAGCCCGAATCGTCGGTCTTTGCCGGTGGCTCACCGCCGCCGCCTGTGCCGCCACCGCCCTGGCAATCGGCGTCATCGTCATCGGTGAAGCCATCGCAGTCGTTATCCACCAGGTCGTCGCAGATTTCGTCTGCCCCAGGGTGAATGGTAGCGTCACTGTCGTCGCAATCGCCGCCGCCGCATTCAGGAGGCAGCGAGCCGTCGCCATCGGGATCGAGGCAAGTCGCCTCGACCGACCAAATCGCGATGTCGTCGATATTCCAGCCGGCAGCGCAGAGCCCGGCGTCCGTTGCGCCCATCGTCCAGCGGAGCGTGACGTTGGGCTGCCCGTCGGCGATCTCTGAGATGTCGAGCTCGACCTGTTGCCATTCGCTGTCGAGCACGGCGTCGGCGCTGTTTTGCCACACTGTGGTGAAGGTCTCGCCGTCGTTGCTGACGCTCACCGAGGCCTTGTCGTAAGTGGCCCCCTCCACGTTGAGCCAGCGCCAGAAGCTGAGGCTCACCTGGGCCAGGTCCGAGCAGTCGATGTCGGTCGTGGTGAGGTGGGTCGCTGGCAGGTCAATCGCGTAGTCGCCCTCCAGGTTGTAGCCATAAACGTTGTCGCCCGTGTAGCCGGCAGCCGGATCGGGGAAGCCGATTTGAGTGCTACCGCCACCGGTCGGCGCTCCGAAGGCCCACTCGCCTTCAGTGGTCCAGCCCGGGTCACTGTCCAAGGGCCACTCATATTGCTCGCTAGGCTCGCCGATGGTGAGCCCCACAGGGCGCTCGCAATCCCCTTCGTGGTCCGTCTCGTTGACGAACTCGATGCTGTCTTGCCAGTACCCATCGCCAAGGGTCTCAGCTTCGTCGTTGAGGGACACGGTCACCGTCGCCGTCTCGCCGGGCTGCAAGGTGCCCGCGCCGGGCGTGATGGTCACCCAGGGGCGCTGATGGGTTACGCTGAAGTCGATGGCGTCGTCGGCGAAGCTCTCCACGGTGTAGACCATTTCGGTCACGTCGAAGGGCCCGCCGGCCTCCCCAGCGGCTTCGAGCCCGTCGAGGGGCTCAACGCGAAGGCCCAGGAGGGGCTCGGCCATGCCCACCACCCGCACCGAGGGATCGCCGAACACGTGCCAGGTGTTGTACATCTCGACGCCGGCGCCACCGTAGTCGTCCATCATCTTTGCTGAGCCGGCAAAGCAGAGCGCGCCGAAGCTGAAGTAGGCCTCGGCGACCAACAGGTCGTTGGATTCATCCTGGGCGGCCATCGGTGGGCTCCAGGATTGGTTGATGCTCGAGGCATACATGCCAATGGCCCCGGTGGGGGACCCCTCGTGGGTGGCTCGCAAGAAGGCCTCGCCCAGGCAGGTGCTGCCCGTGAAGTTGCCATTGACGCAGGCCACGCTGAAGATGAAGGGCAGCTTGTCCACGTTGGTGAGGGCATTAGCGTCACCGTTGTTGAAGCCGGTGGTGACGAAGGAGGTGGTGCCCCCATGGCCGCAGTAGTTGATGATGCCCCGGCCCTGGTTGAGGGCGGTGCTCAACTCGGCAGCGCTGGCGCCAGGATCGTAGAGTGCATCGATTTCCGTGTAGCCATGGCCGAGCAGATCGGTGCGGATGTTCTCGATGTGCTCGAAGTCCATCTCGCCGTCATCCCCTGGGCCCTCGTTCGAGGCGATCCCGACACCGGTCTTGAACCAGGGCTCCTGAGTCGCCTGGCCTAGCTCGTAGGCAATGGTCCGCTGCACCTGGGTGTCCACCTCTTCCGCTGTTTCGGCTGAGAAGCGGCCGATCAAGACGTCAGGGTAATCGTCATCGCCGGCCAGCTTGGCGTAAGAGGGATCGGAAGCGCCGCCCGAGGCGGTTGGGGTGGCCACTTGGGCCGCGTCCCCCACCAGCAGCACGAAGGCCAGGTCGAAGGCGTCGTAGACGTCCTGGAGATAGGCCTTGATCGATCCGGGGTCATTGCCGACGGTGGACACGCCGATCGCCACGATGTCCATGCCCAACGTGGCTTTGTGATCCACCAGGGGCTGAATGTTGGGTAGCCAATCGTCGTGGACGAGGATCAGATAGGCACCGTCTTCTTCCTGGGGCGCGTAGCGACTTCCGTTTCCGCGGTTGATGAAGTGGTGTTTGGCGATTTGGTAGAAGGCCAGACTCTCGGTCCCCCGAGGGTGGCTGATCACGTTGGCCGTGCTGGTGCCGACCTTGGCAATCTCGACGGTCACTGTGTCGTAAATCCGCAGCACGCGGGTGACCGGGTTGTATTGGAAGGGCTGCACCGTGACGACGACGCCGCGGTAGTCGCGGAGGAGATAAGGGGTGCCCAAGGTGACCAGGTCACTGGGATAGAACTGATCGGTCTGATAGGCCGGCCCGAAGCTATGAGCCACCGAGCTGGGATTGATCGATCGGTAGAGAATACCCTTCGAGGGCACGACATCGATGTTCGGGACCTCGTGGGTGCTGTAGCTCAATACTTGGACCGCCACCTGGGCGTCGTCGTCGATTAGAATGCTGCGATTGACGGTCGGGAGCTCGGGGGCGCCGGCACCTTTGGTCGGGCTCTCCTTGCCGAGGGTCACGCGGGTGTGGGGCTGATTGCCCACCATCATGGGGATCAGCTGATAGGTGCCGATCTGATACTGGAGGACGGTGCGGTCCGCCGTGTCCTCGAGGACGGTGACGGTTACCGGTGCGATGGCGGCCGCCACACTCGCGGTCAGGGCACAGGCCGCGATGACGGCCAGAGCCAAGAACCAACGCGCGGTTCGGTGAGGGTCTCGGTGATCCGTCGCTCTCCGGTGGGGGTGCCCCATCCTGCCTCCTTGATGAGCCGCCGGCTGGGCAGCGCAAGTGTCGATGCTTGAGAGTATCTGCCGGCCCGTGCCTAGGTCCATGGCTTCGTACGGCTTGAGAATGTTGCAGTGCTAGCGGATAGGCGGCTCGGTGAGCGGCACCGAGAGTTCCATCGAGAGCTGCATCGAGAGATGAGCCGTGACCACCACTGAGCCGCTGATCTCGCGGCTCGATGGGCTCGATGCTCGGCAAGCTCGATGCTCGGCAAACTCGATTCTCGACAGGCTCGATGCTCGTTTCACTCGAATCTCGGGACAGCGCAGGTCGTGCTCACTGGAGCTTCGGGGCCTCCATCGGTCGCCGGGTTTGCTGCGAGGGCGACTGAACGCTTGGGGCGAGGTCGCCTTCTCGCAAACCCGGCGACCGATGGAGGCCAGATGAAGCACGCGTTCGATTACGAGAAGCTCGATTGTTACCGACTTGCCGTCGAGGTGAACCGGTGGTTCTCCCGAGTGGGGTTTCCCCGCGGGCGGTCTCACTTGCGCGACCAAGGGCTGCGGGCGTCTGACTCGGTGGTGTGCAACATCGCCGAGGGATGCTCCAAAAAGGGGACCGTGGTGGGCAAGAGCAATCTTCTGACGGCCCTCGGCTCTGCCGGCGAATGCTGCGCGGTGCTCGACTGTGTCTCGCTCTCGGGAAGCCTCGAGCAGCAAGACAAGCTCCGGCGCATCGGCGCCATGCTCTTCAAGCTGAGCAACTAGCTATCCCGGGCGGGCCGCCAGCCGGCAGCCCGCCTGGGGCTCTACTGTGGCCCGTAGGCCTACCGGCTGCACCGCCGGATGAGGCCGGTCAGCATGGCGCAGACTCGGTTAGCCAGCGTGAGTATCGCTCGCTGCGCTCACGGTTTCGACTATGAGGCGGCACCCCGGTCAAGGGCTTTGCCGCCCTTTTCTTGCGGCGGGGCT
>JAUVCD010000937.1 GCA_030590865.1 Myxococcales bacterium
CATGCTGCTTGTCGATCGCTCGGGCTCGATGGCCGAGCCTGCCGACTGCGGCATGCCGAGCTGTCCCAGCAAATGGGACCAGCTCCTCACCCTCGAAGCCTATCTGGCCGAAGCCAAGCAACTTGCTCGCCTCGGGCTGGCCGTGTTTCCGTCAGCTGAGTACAACGCCTGCGCCGTGTCGCCGGGGCTGTTGGTTCCCCTGTCAGAGGCTGCCGATGTGGACGCCCAGATCATGGCCGCCGTGCAAGGGATCACGCCCGGTGGCCAGACGCCGGTCGCCGCCGCGCTGGACGAAATAGGCCAGGTCGGCGGGCTCGACGATCCGGAGCGGGACAACATCGTGTTGCTGATGACCGATGGAAAGCCGAACTGCGCCTGTGGCGACGAGGAGGCGTGCGAAAGGGACTACGCCGTGAGCGCTGTCGAGCGCCTGGCCAACAGCGATCCGCCGGTGGACATCGACATCATCGGCTTCGGGACGTCGGCCGCGCAAGCTCACGAGACGCTCTCGGCCATGGCGGTCGCTGCTGGGGACGACAAGTATTACCAGAGCGACACCATCGAAGAGCTGATCGCGACGCTTTACGAGATCGCAACGGCGAGCGCCCCCTGCAAATTTTACCTGGATGGCACGCCGGAGCCGGACAAGCTCATCGTTTGGTTGGATGGCACCCAGGTGGCGCTCTGCCCCGCCGAGCCATGCGACTCGGGCTACACCTACGATCTGGCCGAAGGCGTCGTCGAGCTCCACGGCGCAACCTGCGACCTGATCCGAGATGGCCAACCGCACCAGGTCTGGTTCGACGAAGCCGAGTAGCCACTGCGCCGCTTTTCGTGCCAGCGCCCGACGGGCTCGCATGGGTCGCAGCACTGTGGGGCAGGCAGGCCGAGCCTTCGTGGTCTGCATCGACGCCGGACTGGTGGTCACCCTGTGTCTTGCTGCGATGGACAGCGCTGCGGCGTTTCGCCGCGGACCGCCGGGCGCCTTGGCGGCATGGCTCATCCTGAGATGTGCCTTCTTGCCAGGGATGATCCTGGGATGTGGATTGTGGGTCGTGACCCAACTCGATCGCCTCTCAGAGACCTTGGCGCGCCAGCGCTCGCTGGTCGTCCGCGCGGTTCATGTGCTGGCCGCATGTTGTGCCGCCACGCCAGCCTTGGTTGCGGTGATACTTCCAGACAAATCGATCACCGAGAGGCTCGGAGAATAGGCATTTCGAATGGGGTAGAGGGTAAGTAGCAAAGCAACGGTGGGGTAGGTTTGTTGCCTAAATGCCACCACATGGGCCGACCTATTTGGCCCCCGATCTTGCGGGCGGACGGGTATTGAGGAGGGACAGCTGGGCGCCGCGGGACAGCGCCCCACCGTCCGGGCTCAAAGGACCACGCAGCTCCACGCGCAGTTGTCGCCACCGCCGTGGCCGTCCGTCAACGTGGCATTGAGCAAGCCAGGGTTCCCAGGGGTACAGAGACTATGGACTCCCTGCATGGTCACATCCCCGGAGACCACATTCCCCTCCACGGGCACCATGGTGCAATCCGAAGCGGGCTCGCAGAAGTAGGAGAGGTCCGTGCCCGTGTCGGTGACCTCGATGCTGCCGTCGTCGTTCACGGCGCTGTAGACCAGCGTGGCTCCCTCATCCGGGCAGTACCGGGCGCAGCGGCCGTCACGGCACTGGCCTCCGCAAGGGAACGTCACCGGTTCGACGTCGGCGCCGGCCTCGTACCAGCAGGCGCCTTCCGAACAGACATACTCGGAGACGCAAGTGTATTCGGTGAGGTTGCCCTCGCCGTCACATTCGTCGACGAAGGTGCCGTTGGCTCCGGTGAGCTCCTTCTTCACCTCGGGATCGTACAGCCCCTCCTCCGGGCAGGTTGCGACCTGGTCCGGTGGGCTCGGGGGCTGAGTCGTCGACCCACTCCCCCCGTCCGAGTCACACGCCGGCAACAGCCAGCAAAGCGCCACAATCCAAGGTGTTGCCCGTTGCCCCATGTCGATGAGGCAGAGTAAAGGATCGTCCGGAGCGCAACAAGACGCAGCCGTTCCGAACGCGGCGGTCCGCGGGCCAACGCATTCCGGGCCAAGCGAGGAAGCCTCGGTCGGATGGTCCGGACCTCTCCCCGTGCCGCAGCGAAGAGGTCTGGACGTTCTTCGACCGATTTCAGGCTACGCGGTCTTCTCCAGTACGCAGAGGGACTGGCCGAGTGCTCCGGGGCCTTCCAGGATGTTGCCGTCTGGGAGTTCTACCGGCGGATCGAAGGTCACGTTCGGCGTGTCGCCCCTGACGAACTCGACCAGCCGAAAGCCGAGCGTATCGGCGAAGAAGCGGATGCCGCTCCGGTCCATGAACATCACCAACGCCGGCCGCTGTTCCAGACTCCTGGTGAGTGCCATGAACTGCTTCCGATGCCCCGGCACCTCGAACTCGAGGAACGAGAACACCACCAGCCCGCCAGGCTTCAGGACGCGGTGGAAGTCTGCGAGGTAGTTGTAGCTCTGTTCGTGCAGCAGGTGCGTGAATAGCGAGAAGGCGACGATCATGTCGGCGGCATCGTCCTGCTCGGGGATGAGCAACTGCTCGGCGGTCTCGAACCTCCAGTCCTTCCGATACGTCTTGCGGCAGTACTCGATGAGCCCGGGTACGACGTCCGTGCCCAGGTAGCGGAGCCCGGGCTGATCTTCGATGGCCTGCGTGAGACGGCCTCCGCCGCAGCCCACATCGATGAGATAGCCGTCGCCGGGCAGGCCGTAGGCTTCGACGATCGCGCGCTCGATCGCGCCCATGCGGTGGAAGTTCTCGGGAGCGCCCACGTGCTGCTTGACCGCATCGCTCTCGGACATCGCCTTC
>JAUVCD010000691.1 GCA_030590865.1 Myxococcales bacterium
CGGCGTGACGCGTTTCAGGCTCAGTTGCCCCTCCCGCTCGATGACGTCGCTGAGCGGGTCACCGCGCAGCAGCTCCATGACGATGTAGGGATGCTCGTCGACGACTCCGTAGTCCTTGATGTGGACCACGTGGGGACTGGAGATCCTTGCGGCGGCCCGGGCCTCCCGCTCGAACCGGGGCAGCAGGCTGGGATCGTAGGCCACACATTCGGGGCGGATGAACTTGACCGCCACCTCCATGTCGAGCCCCAGGTGCTGGGCGACCCAGACACTGCCCATGCCACCTTGCCCCAGAGGGCGAAGCAGACGGAGCTTGTCTGCAATGACTGCGCCGCGCTCGAGCTGCACCACCGTGGGGCTCACTCTACTCCATTCACCCCACGCCGCGCGCTGCCCGGCCGTGGTAGAGTCGCCACGTGTCCTGGCACGATCCTGGTCTGAAGGTTGGCGAGCACGTGGCCGGTGCTGTGCTCACGAAGCAATTGGCGGTAGGCGGCGGCATTTCCGTGTGGGCCGCCCGTACTGAAGACGCCAAAAAGACGACCGTCTGCGGCATCGTTCCGGCCGTCGGTGAAGTGGTTCGCGACCGTTTCTTGGCGGAGGCATCGCGGGCATCGGACCGAGCGGAGCCGATCGCCGGCGTGCTGTCGGTCCTGTCGGTGGATCCCCTCGCCGGTGCCTATGTGGGAGCTCTGGCGACGTCTGCCACTCTCGTTGACATCCAGTCCTTCGATTGGGAGGCAGAGACCAAGGTAGCGAGTTTTCGACACATTTGTGAAATCGTCGCGCGGCTGCACGCTGCGGGCATCACCCACGGCTGGCTGCGTCCCGAGAACGTGCTCTTCGACGCTACGTTGAGGCCTTGCATCGCCAATGCTCGTGGTCTCGATGTCGCTGAGTCGTGTCGCACCGATCCCAACGCTGCGCATGTGCACAAGTCATTCACCGCTCCAGAAAGTCGCCATGGCGCGAGCGCCGAACCCTACGGCGATGTCTTTTCGCTGGGGCGGATCCTGCAGTTCATTTTGCAAGAGAGGGAGCCTGACGAGAGCGATGAGCGACTTCCACGTTTCGAATCGCTCGCTGGCAAGGACAACGACCTGATTCGCATCGTTCGTCGCTGCACCACGATGGACACCACCGAACGCTATCCCGATGCCGGCGCGCTCTTGGAGGACTTGGGTAAGGTCGGTACGGGCGTGCCGGTCGGGCTTTCCCACCCAGCGCTGGATGAGGATGCGGCGCCACTGCCCGCGTCCGAGAGGGTTCCGGCAAAGGTGCCCGTGTCGAAGCCGTCGCCAGTGCGCTCCAAGGCACCGCCGAGGTCGTCCCTGCGCCCCAAGCGGGGCAAGAAGTCCAAAGCCAAGCGCGCTCCCCTGTGGAGCCCCAAGCGTGCCGTGGTCGCCGCTGCCGTCGGTCTGCTCATGTTCGGTGGCAGCGTCGGAGTGACCTACGTGACCGGCAAGGACCACAACGCCTTGATCGTCCTTTCCTGGCTAGCGGCCATTCCTCTCGGATTTGCGCTGCCTAGCAGCAGCAAGAGCGCGGCCTTGTGGCGCGCAGCTGCTGCCGTGGTCTTGTTTGCGGCCCTGGTGTTCATCGATCCTGTGGGGCTCGCCCAGTCGGGGCACAGCGCCGGGCTGCGCTCGCCAGATCTGGCCGTTCGGGTCGCCGCCATGAAGACCATGCTGGCCGGCGGTGGTCGTGAGTTCAACAAGGTCGATCTCATGGGAGCTGACCTATCGGGCATGAACTTGAGCGGGGCGAGGCTCGACCGCGCCATTCTGCGGGACTGCAAGTGTCGAGGCGTCAACTTGAGCGGCGCATCGATTTGGAACGTCGACGTGACCAACGCCGATTTCAGCGCAGCGAACCTGAGCAGTGCCATGCCGGACCTATTGACCGGCTGGAGCCAGACGATCTGCGACGAGGCGACCAAGATGCCGGCCGGTTGGGAGTGTCGTGGCGGCCATCCTGCTTTGATCGAGACGAAGTGAAAGGGCGCCCGGCCCCAGGGCCGGCAGGTGCGTCGTCTAGCGTCGCAGCTAACGCCGGCGCTCGAGGTAGAGCACCAATGCGTGGGCGATCGTCTCGCTGACCTCGCGACCGTTGGAGGCGCAGAACACGCTCAGCTCACGGTCGATGTCAGGGGGCAAGTAGATCGTCCGCCGCCGGCGCACCCGCCCATTGCGCCGTTGCACCAGCCCGCGCCCAGTCCGGGGACTGGGTGTCTCGACGCTCGAGTCAAACACCCGAACGGCCTTGCCCGCTTGCTGCGGCCAGCGTGGACTTGCCGATCCTACCCTGGTGTCAGATGGTCCGGTGGCATTGGTGCTCATGGTCCCAACCTAGATGCCCAGGCGCCTGGGGGCCCAGAAACCTGCAGTGGGTGCCTGGGGTGGACGGTTGGACGTCTTGCGGCTCTGGCTCCACCCATCACCATGAGACTGTGGCCTCTAAGAAGACTGACCAGGGGCTGAGCTATTTTCGCTCGAGCCACAAGACGAGCTCGACGTGTGCCGTGTGGGGCAACGTGTCGTAGGCCCGTGTACCCACCAGCTTGAATGCGCCGTCTTTGCCGGTGAGCCTTTTCAGGTCCCGTGCCATTGCGGCGGGGTGGCAACTCATGATGCGCAGTTGTCCAGGACCGCCGCGCTCGGACGCCAAGCGATTGAGCTGGCTGCACACTGTCTCGCCGAGGCCTGCTCGGGGCGGATTGGCCAGGACCAGCTCGGGGATCTCGGCGGCCGGATCTTGGAGAACCGAGTCGAGCCGCTCCTCGGTGCGTTGGGGCGTGGTGGCGAGGCCTTGGGCGCTTTCCTCATCGGCTTCACAGGGCACCACTGAATCGAAGAGCTTACCGAGCAGAGCGGTGGTGATGCCGGCTCCGGCGTAGAGGTCGAAGGCCAAGCGACCGCGGCTTTCGCCCACCAGCCGCTGGTAGGCAAGTGCTGCGACCTTGGGATTGGGCTGCAAGAAGCCAAGGGGGCCGATCCGGACCTGTTGTCCACAGAGATCGAGCGACAGGGTGGAGGCGCCGGCCAGCTGGATCAGGTTGCCGCCGCGGATGACGTTACCTGCGCTTGCTTGCGTAGATTGCGCGACCCCTGCGGGGGTTTTCAATGCCTGGGCGAGCTCTGAAGCGCGACTTTCTGCGGCGGCAGTGACCAGCGTCACGAGCACCTGTCCCGCACCATCGGTCTTGAGCCAGACATAGCGCAGGTCACCGGTGGCCTCTTTTTCGTCGTAAGGCTCGATGCCTAGCTTCGCGGCGGCGCGTTCGATTTCCTGGGCGCATTGAACGATGGCCGGGTGGTCGACCAGGCAGGCTCCCATGTCGGCCACATGGTGGCTTCCACGGCCGTAGCTCCCGAGTCGGATCCTGCCTCGCTCGCCCCCTACGACTCGCTTGCTGGACCAGCGATAGCCAAATTCCCCGTCAGCCAGGCACACCAGTTGGTCGACCGCGATGCTGAAGATCCGGCCGATCATTTCCTGTTTGAGCTGCCCCTGGAGCTTGGCCGAGGCGATCATCAAAGGGCAGCCGGTGCAGCGTCCGTGGTGCTTGCAAGGGGGGCGTCGCCTTTCTGAGTGGGGCTCGCGAAGCTGATAGAGCCGGCCATGAGCCACCGGTGCCTGGCGGCTGATGTGCTCGATGGTCACGATCGCAAGCTCACCGCCGAGCAGGCCGGGCACGTGGACCTGTTGGCCGCTGTCGAGCATGGCGATGCCGTCGCCACGTTCGTCCATGCCAGTGGCGCGTATCGATACTTGCTGTCCTTGTTTCAACATTGCTGTCCTCGACTGCAGGACCCTTATCAGAACCTCTTGCCGATCGACAGGTCGTGCTACGTTGCGGCGGTGGTGGAGCGCGCAAGCTGGCCGGTAAGGGTGGCCTCGGTGGGCCCGGTAGCTGTCGGGGCAACACTGTGGCAGGTGGCAGGTCAGGCGATGGTCACGGTCATCGTGAAGATGACCCTGTCCATTCCAGAGAAGGGACCACTGATCTTGGTGGATCCCGAGCCGGTTCGAACCGGTGACGAGCACGAGGCGGGACAGCCGACCGGTAGTCTGCTGGGTGCCTGCGAGACTGCGCCGCTGTTGCAGCAGGTGGACGTGCTGCTCACCGGCCATGCCTATGCTCCAGCGGGCGCCACCCAGACCACCGCTCGGCTGATGCTCGCCGGCGACGGCGGAACCATCTTGGACAAGGCGCTCACGGTGACCGGTGACCGTGATGAAGCAGGCAATCCTCAGCCGTTTGGGACGTTGAAGCTCGCCTACGAACACGCCTATGGCGGGATTGGTTTCCCGGACAATCCGCTCGGCACCGGTTTCGGCTCGGTGACGAGCAAGCCGCCCAACATCGCTTATGCCGCCGAGACCCAGGGGCGAACGGCTGGCTTTGGAGCCATCCCGGCCTCCTTCCCTGCCCGCAAGAAGCTGCTCGGAGCCACCCCCCGCAGCGCGCTGACTCAGCCGGTCGTGACGCTCCCCCAGGGCTTCGACTGGCGCTATTTCCAAGCAGCGCCAGAGGACCAACGGGTCGAGATGCTGCAGGGCAACGAGTGGCTCTTGCTCGATGGGCTACATCCGCAGGTCCCTCGGCTGCGGTCCCAGCTACCAGGCGCCACGGCGGTGTCGAAGATTTATGGGCACGACAAGGTGGGGGCGCCTGACACGGTGCCGTTGCGCATCGACATGCTCCAGATCGACGCCGATGCTCTGCGCTGCTCGTTGGTGTGGCGAGGGAGCTTTCCTGTCACCAGCGTCGAGTCCCTTGGAGAGATCGTCGTTGTCGGCGGAGTCGAGACTCCAGACGAGCCCATGTTGTG
>JAUVCD010000700.1 GCA_030590865.1 Myxococcales bacterium
CCGACTCGCCTTCGAGGCGACGGGCGGGGGGTTTTGGGATTGGGACCTGGTGGCGGACACCTGGGCCTTCAGTCCTGGGCTGTGCGCCATGTTGGGCTACCGGCCCGACGAGCTATCGCCTTGCTTGAACACCTGGACGAACCTGATGCACCCGGACGACCGGGACGAGGCGCTCAGCCTGGCGCGAGGCTGCGCGGGCGGTGAACGCCCCGGTTTCGACTGCGAGTTTCGGCTCTGCTCGAAGAACGGCGAGTGGCAATGGACTCGCTGCCGGGGCCGGGTGGTCGGAACGCAGGCGAGCGGACAACCGGCGCGGCTCATCGGGGTGCACAGCGACATCGCCGCGCGCCGGCAGGCCGAGCAGGCCCACCGGGAGAGCGAGCAACGCTACCGCATGTTGGTTGAGAACCAGGGCGAAGGGATCGGCATCGTCGACGTCAACGAGGTCTTCACCTACGTCAACCCCGCAGCCGAGTGGATCTTCGGGCTCGAGCCTGGGACCATGGTGGGCCGCTCTCTCGCCGAGTTCACCGATGCCGAGCAACACGAGCAGGTGACCACCCAGACTGAGCGACGCCGCCGGGGCAGCCGGGACAGCTACGAGCTGTGCTTCCGGCGAGCGGATGGCAGAGAACGCACGATGTTGGTGACCGCCGCCCCCCAATATGATGAGCAGGGCGAATATCTCGGCGCCTTCGGCGTGTTTCGAGACATCACCGACCGCAAGCAGATGGAGGACACCCTCCGGGACGAAGAGGAACGGTACCGGCAGCTCATCGAATCGTTGCCCCACGGCGTGGTGCTGCTGCAACGAGAATCGACGGTATTTGCCAACCAGCCGGCCGTGGAGATGCTCGGCTACGAACGGTTCGAAGACCTCGCCGCGGTGCCACCCATCGAGCTGCTCACCCCGGCCGACCGGGAACGGGTCCTGCGCCTACTCACCGACCTGCGCACCGGCGTGCTCGTGGGACCGGTGCACTACCAGACGGTAGCCAAGCACGCGTCGGGGCACGACATCCCCATAGAGGCTCATGTCACGGCGCTCACCTACCGTGGCGAGCTGGCGCTCCAGCTGTTCATGATGGACATCAGCGAACGGGTGGAGGCCGAAGAGCAGCGGTCACGGCTCGAGAAACAGCTGCGCCAGTCTCAGCGCCTCGAGTCCATTGGTCGCTTGGCCGGCGGGATCGCCCACGACTTCAACAACTTGCTGTCCCCCATCATGCTCTACTCGGACATGGCGCTGCAGGACCTTCGGCCAGGCGAGATGCACTACGAGGACTTCGAGCAGATTGGCCACGCGGTCACTCAAGCCAAGAATCTCACCCAGCAGCTACTGGCCTTTGGCCGCCGTCAGGTGCTGCAAATGAAAGTCCTCAAGATCAATGATGTGGTCTCCGAGGCTCATCGCCTGTTCCGACGGCTCATTCGAGAGGACATCGAGATCCGACTCGACCTTGCCCCGACAACCGGCAACCTGAAGGCCGATCCGTCACAGCTACAGCAGGTGTTGATGAACTTGGCCATCAACGCGCGCGACTCGATGGATCAAGGCGGCGTCATGACGATTCGCACGGCTGATGTCGAGCTCGACGAGGCCCACTGTAGCGACCATACCAACCTGACTCCAGGCCCCTATGTCACCCTCGAGGTGGCCGACACCGGTCGCGGCATGGCACCCGAAACGCTCGCCCAGATCTATGAACCCTTCTTCACAACCAAGGAGACAGGCAAGGGCACCGGGCTGGGTCTCGCGACCGTCCACGGCATCGTGATGCAACATGGCGGCCACATCGACGTGGTCAGCGAGCCCGGGGCAGGAACGACCTTCACCGTGCTGCTCCCGCAGGTGGAGGAGGCGAAACCCCTCTCCCGCCGTCCATCGCCGATGGCATTCCCCGAGCTGTCGAAGGCCACCGTGCTGGTCGCCGAAGATGATGACCAGCTGCGCGCTCAGGTGCAGCGAATCCTCGAAAAGCTCGGCCTCGAGGTGATCACGGCTACGGACGGCGCCAATGCGATCCAGCAGGCCGCCGATTACCCTGGCCCCATCGATCTATTGCTGACTGATGTCATCATGCCGCGCATGAACGGACGTGAGCTCTACCAAGAGCTCCGCGAAACCCGGCCTGCGGTGCAGGTCATTTTCATGTCCGGTTACACTGACGACGTCATCGCCGATCAGCAGGTGATGGACGAGCAAACGCTTTTTCTTCAGAAGCCTTTCTCCATGGCTGCGCTGTCCCAGGCGCTCCGCGCAGCGCTGGTAAAGGACGGTCGACCTTGAGCTTGGTCCGGACAGCCGCAGCGGCCATTGTATTGCTGGCCTGTAGCAACACTGACGACGGCCAAGGTGGCGGCACGACTGATTCCGGTGGCGCTGGCGGGCTCGGCGGCGCCGGCGGAATCACGACCGGTGGCAGCGGCGGCAGCGGCGGCAGCGGCGGCAGCGGCGGGGGCATCACTGCGCTCGACGCCTTACTGAACGGGCTTCGCAACGACCTGCAGGGCACGCTCCAGAGCCAATCCGACGGCGACGGCTGGCCGGCTCCGGTGGAGGGCGGGCACCTGTTCGTCAGCACCGACGGAAACCTCGCCCAGCTGGCGGGGGATCACGACAACTGGCAGGGCACAGCCATGACCCCCGACCAAGCCTTCTGGTGGCTGGTGCTCTCGGTTCTCCCTGGCAGCCACTACAAGCTCACCGACGGCAACACCTTCAGCGCCGATCCCTGGTCGCGGGCCTATGAGCACGACAACAACGGAGTAATGAGCATGCTGGCGCCGACCAGCGCCCACCTCGAGCGGTTCCACCACGTGGGCGACAGCTCGAATGCCGACCGGACCGTGCGGGTGTGGGTCCCCGCCGACCCACCCACTCACCTGCTCTACGTGCACGATGGGCAGAATCTGTTCGATCCCGAGGCCATGTGGGGAGGTTGGCAACTCGACCAGACCGTCCCTCCAGCCATGATGCTGGTGGGGATCGACAACACGTCGGCACGGATGGACGAATACACCCACGTGACCGACGACATCGGCGGCATCATCGGCGGAGCCGGCGATGCCTATGCCGACTTCGTACAGACGACGGTGCGACCCCTGGTGGCCAGCCGCTATGGCGAGCCCAGCCGTGTGGGAGTGATGGGCTCGTCGCTCGGCGGCTTGATCAGCTTCCACATCGCCGACCGCCACCCAGGGGCATACGATTTTGCAGCCAGCATGTCAGGCACCATGGGCTGGGGATCCATCGGCCTCACCGGGGGCATGCAAAACGAGACGATGATCGAACGCTATGCCGCAAACGGCCACGGCACCACGGCCCTCTACGTCGATAGCGGAGGGTCGGGCAGCTGTGTCGACAGTGACGGGGACGGCATCGAGGACGACGCCCCGGACGGCAGCGACAACTACTGTGAGAACAAACAGCTCGAGGGCGTGCTGCTGTCCATCGGCTACGTCCAAGGCGTCGACCTGTGGCACTGGTATGAACCGGGCGCGCCTCACAACGAGGCCGCCTGGGCGGCCCGAGTGTGGCGTCCCCTCGGGGCCTTCGCCGGATTGTGAGCCGCAGCCCGCCCAGCGGCACTGCTCACGACCCCCCTTCCCCCCGGGCACGCGCTCCGCGCTCGCCGGGAGCCTCACCGTTTCGCTCGACGAGCAAACGTGACGTAAGATGGAGGCCATCATGGGCTTGCCCAGCTCAGGTCACATCATTGCCGACCGCTACCGGCTCATCTACGAGCTCGGACGGGGCGGGATGGGTTCGGTGTGGGAGGGGGAGGACGAGAGGCTGGAGCGCCGAGTGGCCATCAAGCTCATGGCGGCCAACCTCCAGACCGATGATGTCGCCCTCGAACGATTCATGCGCGAGGCGCGCGCCGTGGCCGCTCTGAACAGTCCCCACATCGTGGAGATCCACGACTTCGGCGTCGAGCCCTTCCCTTTCATGGTGATGGAACGGCTCGCTGGGGAAGTCTTGAGCGATCGGTTGCGCCAGCAGATGACCTTACCGCTCCAGGAGGTCGCTGCCCTCTCGCTGCAAATCGCCAAGGCCCTCACCCTGGCGCACCAGGCCGGGATCGTGCACCGAGACCTCAAGCCCGGGAACATCTTCTTGGTCCGGCACCAAGAAGATGAGCTCGTCAAGGTAATCGACTTCGGCATCGCCAGAGCGCTCAGCGGCAAATTCAGCGCCCAGCGGCTAACCCTCGAGGGAGAGATGGTAGGCACGCTGACCTACATGAGCCCCGAGCAGATCCGTACCGACGACGGCGACCAAGGCGTCGACATCTGGGCTTTGGCGGTCATCCTGTTCCGCTGTCTGACTGGGCGAAAACCATTCTGTGGCGCAACGGTCTACGAGACGGTGAGCTGCATCATGCGTGCTGAGCCGCCCCCACCATCGACCATCGACCCAAGCCTGGCCCCGGAGCTCGACGGGCTCTTCGCACGAGCCCTGGCCAAGGACCGGTCGGCGCGTTTCGCCACGGTCCGCGACCTCGCCGAGGCGCTTTGTGCCATCGCGGATGTGCCGATCGTGGCCGCTCGCACCAGCCTCGCCAGCCTGTCCCCTGCAGGCCACTCGGCCCCCCAACGCCAGGACCTCATGCCTGACGACGGCCCCACGGTGCGCCTGCCCAAGTCGGAGCCCCCTACCCTGCCCACCCGCCCTGCCGCGCCAGCTGGCGACGATCACCCGCTGAGCCTGGACGAAGAGCCCACCACCTTGGTGGTGGGCCATGATGATC
>JAUVCD010000915.1 GCA_030590865.1 Myxococcales bacterium
AGCCCCCCCACCTCCGTACCGTCGGCGCCGACGCCGATGCATAGTGCTGCCAGCGGGCAGGGGCCGATGGGCTGGCCCGACGCCTCGATCGTCACCTGTTCGGGGCACCGGCCCCACAGCCGCACGGGCTTGCCGCTGATGACGACCTGTTCGCCATAGCTGCCGGAGGCCACCGCGATCAGCGCGCCAGGTGCGGCGGCGGCCACCGCCTGTCCGATCGTCGGCCACGGCTGAGCCTCGCTGCCGTCGGCGTCGCCGCCTGCGTAGGTGCCGTCGACGTACTGGGTCGTGGCGTCGACCGGGAGATCCCCCCACTTGCCCTAGCCGCACTCCATGACCGAGCGGCAGGTTTCGTCGCCGGGCACGGCCATCAGCCCGGGCGGGCAGGGCTCGGCGGGCAGGATGGGCTCGCAGCCGTAGACGCCGTCGTGCACGAAGCCCTCACCACAGCCGTCGTGCGGCACGCCGGGGCGAATGCAGCTGCCATCGGGCAGCGCCAGCTCGGGCTCTTCGCAAGCCGGCAGCGGATCTGCCTCCGGTGGCGCGGGCTCGGTCTCCTCGCCGCCGCAGGCGTTCGGCAGCGCCAACAGAGTGAGCCACAACAAGCGCTTCATGCGCGTCGAGCATATCACTCGCTCGGCAACCCCCTCCGAGAAGCAGGCCTTCCAAGAAGGAAGAAGGTGCCAGGTGTTTAGGGTTTAGCCTTTGGAGGCGGTGGCCACACGACGCGATTCCGCACAGTTGGGCCGCTGAAAGGTAAACGCTAAACACCTGGCACCCAAAGAGGCACCCGAAGCGTGTGAGTCCCGCTGGCGCCGCCGCCTGTTCCAGCGGGCACGCTGGCTCCGGCGGCGTGGTGTGCCCCGCGGGCTGGGGCGCGGAGGACCTGCAGCTCCGGTCGAATCCCGGGAACGCCAACGCGACAGGGCGAGGCGTTCTGCGGCTTCTCCTCGTCGTCCTACAGGGGGCCTCTCAGTGGCGAGGCATCTTCTCAGTCGACGCGAGCGTCGTGAACCAGATCACGTAGGTCAAGGAGCGTGTCGGTGTCTTTGCTTTGTGTGAAGTAGACGAAGACAAGGTCGTGCTGCGTGTCGACCCACGCCGTCGTGCCCATGGCGCCACCATGGCCAAACATGTGCACAGCATCGGCCCAGTGCTCGGGGTCGTAGTCCGTGATCGTCACGAACCAGTGCAGACCGTAGAAGGAGTCCATGTTTAGCTTTTCGCTCAGCGGGTAGACGTAGTCACTGTGCGGCTGTGTCGCCTCCTGCACAGTTTCGGCGTTGAGAAGCCGTACGCCCGCGCGCTGCCCCCCTTGGCGCATCGCTTCGAGAAAGCAGGCATATTCCAGTGCCGTCGAGTGCAGCCCGTAGGCAGGCGCGTAGATCGACGTGGAGGACTCCGTGCTGTCCCAAGACTTCGTCCAGTTGCCGGCCCCGCCGATGTACTTGGCGGCAACGCGTGGCCGCCGCGGGTCGTCGTCCGCGAGTACGCCAAAGGTGTCGACGAGACCGAGGGGTTCGAACACCCGCTGCGCGAGGAAGCTTTCGGCCGGAATGCTCGAGATCACCTCGACTAGTCTGCCGAGGGAATTGCTCCCTCGGTCGCTGTATTGGTACACGGTTCCGGGTGGGAACTCGGGTCCCTCGATACCAATCTGATCGACCATCTCGGCTAGGGACGTGTAGGAGTTGAGCGAGTGCGGCAAGCCAGCGGTATGGGTGAGCAGTTGGTAGACCGTGATGTCTCTCGACTTGTCGTTGTCCCACGCGGGGATGGAGCCCGAGACCGGATCGTCCAGCCCAAGCTGGCCCTCCTCGTTGAGCATCAGCGCGGCCACCCCCGTCAACGGCTTGCTGTTGGACCGGATGTCGAAGATGGTGTCCGTTGCCATCGGGATGTCGCGCTCCCGGTCGGCCCATCCGAATGCCTCATGCACAACGATCTTGCCGTGGCGGAGGACGAGCAGGACGCCACCGACGATCGTGTCATTGTCAGCCCAGCCGCTCGCGGTCTCCGTGGCCAGCTGGAGCTTGCTGGTTGACAGTCCGACCTCCTCCGGCGAAGCCGCCCAGTCGAAACTACAGGGGGCACTCGCCGCCATGCCGCCCATGCCCGCAGAACCGGACGCACCCGCGCCCCCCCCACCGTTGGAACCCGACGACGTCGCGCCGTGATCCTCGATTGATCCATCCGTGGCGCAAGCCGCGAGCAAGATAAGGCTGACGACGCCGACACATGCATGGGCAAGTCGCGCGACTGGCGAGGCGTGTTGAGCTCGAGCGCAGGTTCCGCCATGCATGCAACAAGCATAACCGCCCAGTGAGGGTCTGATGCAAGCATCGGAACGCAGAAGTCGTCTTCGACGCACCCCACCCGACGGTGGCATCCCATCTCGGTTAGCGCAGCACCTCGGGCAGTGCGGTGTCGCCCGCCGGAGCCGATGCACGATACAATGCGAGCCCCATGACCCGCGCTTCGCTATTGGTCCTGACGGCCGTCGTCCTCGTCGGATGCGGTGACGACTCGATCAATCCGCCCGGACCCACGCCTGATGAGCATTGTCTGGCGCCGAACCGGCTGGTGGGTGAGCGCTGCCTCGAGCCTGGCGTGCAAGACGATGGCTGCCCAGCTGGCACGGTGGGTCTCGGCGATGGCAGCTGCCAGCCGCCGGGCGTGCTGCCAGGCGGTTGCGCCGAAGGTTTTGTGCACGACGGCGAGTACGGCTGCGAGCCCATCCTGCCAGCTGAGCCCTGCCCACCCGGGCTGATGGCGGTACCGGGGGAGACCGAGTGCCATCCGGTGATGAACTGCGGCGAAGGTCAGTGGGGCGACATCCCCGTCGAGGCCACCAGCCTCTACGTCGACGCGGCCTACAGCGGCGGCAACAGCGACGGCTCGGCGAGCCAGCCGTTCACCACCATCGGCGCAGCAGTCGCTACGGCCGCGGACGGGGCGCTCATCGCGGTGGCGGCGGGGACCTACGCCGAGGACGTGACGCTGCACA
>JAUVCD010000624.1 GCA_030590865.1 Myxococcales bacterium
AAACCGAACGTCCGCTACCCTCGTACTCCAGGCAGATCTAAGATCTGCGCTGCTGGTGGATGCCAACAGCGCAAGGACGGAGCACAGAATGATGTCGATCAAACAGACCATCAAGCAGACGGCGACCATGAGCTTCGGGACAGTCTTGCTGGTCGCCATGGGTTGTGCGCCGCCGCTCAAACCCGCCGCCTCCTCCGCCACCTTGCCCGCTGGGAGCGCCTCGGAGGCCGGCTCATTGGGTGGGGCGGCCAGGGCCCTGCCCGTCGCCAAGGGCCCGGAAGCAAAGGCCCTGTCGTCGAAGATCCGGAAGGTCACCGTCTATTCTGATCGAGCCCGTGTGACGCGCCAGGCGACGACCACGATCGAAGCCAAACCGACCGTCTACGCGTTCAAGCAGCTGCCTGGCTGGGTCGATGATGGGTCGGTCCGCATCTCCACCAGCGCAGGACGGATCTTGGATGTGCAGGTCGAGCGGAGCTTTCTCGCCCGCGCCACGGACCCGGCGTTCCAGAAAGCGGAGGACGAGGCCCAAGTGCTGGCCAGTGCGATGGCCGCGCTGGACGATGAGCTGCTCGTCTTGGAGGCTCAGGCCAAACAGATCCAGGACATCAAGGCCTTTTCCCTCGAGAAGCTCACCCAGGACATGACCACCCTGCCCAACATCAGCGTGGACAAATACGGCAGCGTGGTCGAGTTCATCTCCAAGAACCTGCGGGCCACCGCCAAGGCACGCCGCGCGGTCGAGCTGCAACGCACCAAGCTCGCCCCGGAGATTAAGGCCAGCGAGAAGCGGCTCGACGAGATGCGCGGTCTGACCCAGCTGGAGGAGACGACAGTGCTGGTGACCCTGGAGGCCAATCAAGCGGCCAAAGCGCTCATCAAGCTGACCTACATGCTGCCTGGAGCGACGTGGGAGCCGATGCACGAGTTTCGCGCGAGCGTCGCCCAGCCGAAATCCGTCGAGGTGACGTCCTTCGCAGTCGTCACCCAAACCAGCGGTGAGGACTGGAACCACGCCGAGATGACCTTTTCGACCCAGTCTTCTACCGAGGCGGTACGCATCCCAGAGCTCAAGGCGCTCACCCTGGGTGACACTAAGACGGCCAGTCGAATGCTCACCCGGCAATCGGCGTCATTCAGCCGCGCCCAAACCGCCTTCACCGAGCAGAATCGCTTGTGGAACATGCGGCTTCGGAAGAGCGGATTCGGCTCCAGCTTCGCGCAGAAGTACCAGGACAACTTCGAGTATCTTCAGGTCGTCCAGAGCAAGACCGTACAGATCTTCCGGAGTTTGCGAAACCGCGGAACCACCGCCCACTTCAAAGCGATGGACACCGCCATCGTGCGTGCCGACGGTCACTCGGTTCGGCTGCCGATCGGTCGCAACACGTTGTCCACCAGGCAAAAGATCGTCGCCGCTCCCGAACAATCCCTCAATGCGGCCCGCACGCTCGACATGCGTAACTCGAGCTCCCAGCCGCTCTTGCCGGGCCAAGTCGCGCTTCATCAGGACGGTGCCTTCCTCGGAATGACCGAGATCGACTTCATCGCGGCGGGCGAACGTTTCGACCTGTTCTTCAGTGTCGCCGATCAGCTCAAGCTCACCCGGGTGCTCGACAAGAAGCACAGCACACTGATCAGGAAGACCCGCACCCGAATGCAGCTGGCCTTCATCGTGACGGTCGAGAACCTGTCGTCCAAAACCACGTCACTTACCCTCGCCGATCGCATACCGGTGTCCGAGAATCGGTCCATCGTGGTCAGTCGAGTGAAGATCACACCGGCGGTCAAACCGGATTCAAAAGGCATTCTGAAATGGAAGCTGACCCTGAAGCCCAAAGAGAAGCGGACCTTCAAGATCCAGTATCAGATTGACTACCCTCCGACCTTGATCTTGGAGGCCAAGCGCAACCGAGCACGGCAGCCCAGTCGCCCCCCGGCCGCTTCTCCCTTCCCAGGGTCGTGGAACAAGCCAAAGCGACCTCTGGCAGACGAGATCATGGACCTGGAGCAGAACTTCTGATCTCTGGAAAGGCCCCGCCGGCAATCGGCGCGCTCACCCGGCATGTTGGGCGGCGAAGCGCTCGAACACCCGGTCCCAGGCATCGTCGAAATAGGCGAAGGTCTCGGGCCATTGGCTGTCAGGTTCGTCCCACTCACTCTCGGGCCAGCCAAGCTGGGTCAGCCGCAAGCGACACCCGTCGCCATCAGGAAGCATCTCGAGCACCACCCAGGTGTGACGTGTTCGGGTGCGCGGCAAGTGAGGTGGCGCGTTCCAGCTGAACGACAACATTCGGCCCGGTAGAAAGCTCAGCACGCGACAGCCTTCCCCGCCCCGGCGACCGGGCGGCTCGTCGAGCATGAAATACAGCTCGTAGAAGCCGCCAGGCCGCAGCTCGATGCGGCTGTGCTCGGTCCACCAGGAGGCCAGGCCCTTGGAGCTGCTCCAGAGTGCGAAGACCTCGTCCGGCGCAATGGCCACCCGCACCTCTTTGACGATCGCCCGCTGGGCAAGGTCGTCGGCGGCAGCATGGACCAGAGGAGGCGCAAAGTGGAGGTTGTGGATCACGCCGAGAGGGTTGCCGAAGGGATCGATCACCGTGGCGGTGATGATGCCCTCCCCCACATCCTGCGGCGCTTGCTGGATGGTGGCACCGAGCTGCACGGCCCGCGCCACGGCGGCCGCGACGTCATCCACCCCCCAGTAGGCAACCTCGCCGCCTGGCCCCTTCCCTTGCCCGTCCTCGACAGGCTGCAGTCCGAGCTCGTAGCCACCAACCTCGAAGCCCACGTAGAAGGGTTGATCGAAATAGGGCGGCTTTCCCAGCACGTCCTGATACCAGCGCTTCGCGCGTTCGATGTCCGTCACCGGGTAGGCAACCGTTCTCAGCCCTTTCAGCATGACCGGCTCCTTTGCTTCACGAGGTCACCTGGCCGCTGGCGCTGGCGGCACGGATACGACATAGACGTTCACCGCCACAACGCCGGCGCGGATCATGTCGAGCTGCTCGGCGGCAGCTCGCGACAAGTCCACCACCCGGCCCTCCACCCAGGGGCCGCGGTCATTGACTCGCACCCGCACGGTGCGGCGACCATCCATGGTCCTGACGTCGATGATGGTCCCGAAGGGGAGCTTACGATGGGCCGCGGTCAAGGCGCGGGGATCGTAAGGCTCGCCACTTGCCGTTCGGTTTCCGGCCAAGCTGTCCGCGTAGTAGCTGGCCTTGCCGATCTCCGACGGTGGCGGCCAGGCAGTGACGGCCCGCGGATCGGGCGGCCACCCATAGGCAGGCGCCGCCGGCTCGGGCGCAGGCTCGCCTCCGCAACCGGCCAGCGCCAGAACCAAGGCGGCCATGGGAGGCAAAGATGCCGGTCCGAGGAGGGCGGAAACGACGATTCGGCGCAGAGCGCCAGGCAAACGGGCTGGAAGCGCTTGGGGCATGGCGGTCGGCTGGATCCTGGCCCCCCCGGGGCGAGTCGTCAGGGCACCACGATCCAATCCACCTGGGTGATGAACTCGCCACTCTGGGCGCAATCTCGCACCCGGGTTGGGGCATCGGCCTCCGAACCGTCGGCGGCCACCACGTCGATGTGCTGACAATTGTTGGCGCCATCGTTTTGTAGGTAGACGACCTGACTGCCGTCAGGTGAGTAGGTCGCCTTGGTGCCCGCAGTGTTGGCGACGAGCACCTCGTTTTGGCCGTCCAGATCGGAAGCGTAGATGATGTTCTGTTCCCCAGAGTCCGCGTAGAGGTAGCGGGTCCCGTCAGGAGACAGGTGCACGGCACTGGCGTCATCACGGACCAGGGTCGGCGTGCCACTCGGCAGGGTCATCTTCCTGATGCTCCGGTACTGAGTGGGGCCTGAAATCTGGATGCGAGTGAACCACATCTCACTCCCATCGGCGGTGACCTGGGGATGGAGGTGGAACTCTTGCTCGACCTCGTCGGTGATGAAGGTCGAGCTATTGTCGCTCAGATCGATCCGCGCGATGCGGTAGCCCCCGTTGAGCCAGTAGGGGTCTTCGAAGTGGAAGTCGTAGCGCCGACAGACCAAGACGGCGCCGTCGTCTGGCTCAAAGTGGTGGCACTCGTCGTTGATGTTGCCATAAGCCACCACGCTGATGCTCTGAGTCGCGAAATCGTAGAGCCAAGTGTGCTGGATGGCATCGCCGAGCGTCAGGCCGTAGTGGTCTTCCTGATTGGGATCGCCAGCCGAGAACGCCAGCTGGTCACCCCCGCGGGCCGCCCCCATGCTCCAAACTCGGAAGACCCTGAAGACCTCCACCGCCGTCGAGCCATCAGGAGTCATGGCCCACAACGAGTCGGGCGCCGCCCAGTCGTTGAACAAGATCTGCTCACCGCTCGGAATCGAATTGAGGGGGGTGAAGCCGATATCGGCAGCGCTGGGCACGTATTCAGGACCGCCACCGCTGCCCCCGCCACCGATGCCACCAAGCCCGCCGTCACCGCCACCGCCCCCCAAGCTGGTGTGGCCCGTACCGCCCGAGCCGCCGGTCGGTCCGTGGGTCGTGATGTCGTCCTCGCAGCCGAAGGTCAGCAACGATAGCGCGCCGGCCAGCGCGACCAGCGAGCAGAACGAGTCGAGGCGGTAGGTCATGGCGCCACCCAGAACAACACGACGGGCCCACGCAGGCAACGACCCACGTCGTGACCCCAGAGCCCCAGCGCTGCGGCATGAGCTGCCGACAAGCGGTGCTGGCCAGCTACTGGCCGAGGATCTCGGCAACCACCGCTTCGGGCAGACCGCCGGCGCTGACTTGACCATCGACGACGAAGGTCGGCGTTCCGCGGATGTTGAGCTTCAGGCCAGCCTCGATATCCCGCTTGAGGTGCTCGGCGGCCTCGCTCGAGTTCAGGCAGCAGTCGAACTTGTCGAGATCCAGCTCCAGCTTCTCAGCGAGCTGTCGCCCGCTTGGCTCCCGTTTCCGGATCGATGACGCGTGCTGGAACAGGTAGTCGTTCATCTCCCAAAAACGCCCCTGCTGGCCTGCACAATAGGCCACCTTGGCCAGCACGCAGGCACGCTGGTGAAAGGGCCGGGTGATCGACGAATTGCAGGCCTGATCGAGCGGGAAATTTCGGTGGACGACCCGCAGAGAGGTGGGGTTGCGCGAGACCAGCGCCCGCATGCGCATGTGAGCCTTGCGACAGAATGGGCACTCGTAATCGGTAAACTCGTGCACCACTTTCTTCGGCTCCGCCGCGCCCACCCACTGGTGGCCCTGCTCGTCGCGACCCATCTGGATGGTGGGCTGGGCGCTGCCATGGTCGCCGTGGCCGCACTCACACTCGGCACCCTTGCAGACATGGGCTGCCGGTCCCGGGCGGGGCACATATTGGTCTGGCCCGATGCGCAGCTGGCCGTCACTGCCATCGCCCCCAAGAGGTGGCTGCGCCTCGGCGATCAGCTGCTCGACGTGGTGGCCATAGGCCACCGTGCCGACCAAGAGGCTCACCGTGAGCCCCACCATGCCGGCCAAGGGCAGCGGCTTGCTGACGACCCAGCGAAGATCGTCCCACAACAGTCGCCAGGGCTTCTGGTCTCGGGCGGTAGAGCGCCAGCATGCCACGGCCAGCACGAAGAGCGCCACGTTGACCGCATCGAGGCCGAGACACAGGATGCAGAGCGAGCCGATGACGAACTCCATAATGC
>JAUVCD010000991.1 GCA_030590865.1 Myxococcales bacterium
GGGCTCGTGGAGGGCCGTTGGCTGTCGGGACTCGTTGAGCCTGCAGGTGGACGTGCGCCTGCTCCGCACCGTTGGAGGGTCCCACGACGCCCATGAAGGTGGTTTGGTGCTGAAGACGCCGCGCTTCAGGTCCAGGAACGGTCTGCTATGGTGCCGGCGCAATGAAGCGCCGACCGCAGAAGCCAAGCTGGCTCAGAGTGCGCTTGCCTGGTGGGCAGCAGCACCAAGAGCTGAAGCGCGCGCTGCGCAGCGGTGATCTTCACACCGTCTGCGAAGAGGCCCACTGCCCCAATATGGGAGAATGCTGGCGCGCGGGAACGGCTGCGGTGATGCTGCTGGGCGACACCTGCAGTCGCGGTTGCCGATTTTGTGGCGTCACCTCGGGACAGCTGCACGGCAAGGTGGACGACCGTGAGCCCGACCAAGTCGCCAAGGCGGTGGCGGCGATGGGGCTGAAGTACGTGGTGCTCACCATGGTGAACCGCGATGACTTGCCTGACGGTGGTGCCGACCACGTCGGAGCTGCGATTCGGCGGTGTCGAGAGGTCTGCCCGGAGATCTTGGTCGAGGCATTGGTCGGTGATTTTCTCGGCCGACGCAGGCCGCTCGAGACGGTCTGTGAAGCCGCTCCCGACGTCTTCGCTCACAACGTCGAAGTGGTGCGTTCGGTGACCCTCGCGCTGCGGGATCCGCGTTGTGGCTACGATCGGTCGATCCAGGTGTTGCGACGGGCCAAAGAGCTGACGCCGCAGCGGCTCACCAAGAGCTCACTGATGGTCGGGGTGGGGGAACGGGATGACGAGGTGGTCGAGGCGTTGACGGATCTTCGCGCGGCGGGTGTCGACATCGTCACCATCGGTCAGTACCTCCAGCCTTCGCGGAAGCACGCAGCGGTGAAGCGCTTCGTGCCTCCTGATGTCTTCGCCCACTGGCAGGAGGTGGGTCAGGAGCTGGGCTTGTCCTACGTGGCGAGTGGTCCCTTGGTTCGGTCGAGCTATCGGGCCGCTGAGGTCTTCGTGCAGAGCCGGCTGCGTCGGGCCAATCCCGACGCAACGTCAGGTGGGAGCCCAGCGGTCGCGACCCGTCCGGGCTCGCTGTGAGCGATTTAGGATCGGCAAAATTCGTCTAAGCGCCGCAGGCAATATGGGCTAAGGTGCCCATATGGTTACCGAGGGTGAGAGCCTGCTCGGCCGCGTGGTGTCGGGCATCGCTCGTGCGACGGATGCCACGCCTTCTGGGCGTGTCGAAAAGTCGATCCTGAGCCAGGCTGCGGAGTCTTATGCACGCAAGCCCGTCGGGGCCGAGTCGACCATCCCCACGGGCTTCGATCCCCACGCGGCCTCGTTGTTCGAAGCTGTCGTCGAGGCGTCTTTTCTCGTCGCCAACGCCGACGGTGACTTCGACGAGACTGAGCGACAGACCTTCGAGATGGTGGTGGCCGAGGCCTGTCAGAACACCGTTCAGCGAGGCTCGCTCCACGCCCTGGTCTCCGATCTGCTCGAGCAGCTCGAGGAAGATGGCTTCGACCGTCGCGTCAAGATGGTCTCCATGGTGGTCAAGAGTGACGAGCACAAGCTCGAGGTGCTGCGGATCGCCGCGCTCATGGCCTACGTCTCCGGAGGCGTGCAGGACTCGGAGCGGCGCATCATGGACCAGCTGGCCGAGCACTTCGGCCTGCGAGCGGACGACGTGAATCAGGCGCTGAGTCAGGCAGAGAAAGCGCTCGCGCCCTGAGGTTCAACCTGCTGCCGTCCGGTTGCTGCTGCTGGCGTCCCACTCTACCACCTGGCCGCGACACGACGGCACCACCTGGCCGCGACACGACGGCCGTAGGAGCGGGACCTGGTCCAGAAGACCGCGCTTGGATTGACAGCGCCGGCGCCTGGGTAAACGCTTGACGTCCATGAAGGGTGTGGGAATCGCGGCGCTGCTGGGCGTTGGGCTCGCTTTACTCGGTCCACCGCTGAGGGCAGAGGATGTGCCCGAGGCGGCTCTCGTGGCCAAGGCGGCTGGTGCTTTCGACCAGGGCCGGTCAGCCTACCTGGCCAGGCGCTTCGAGATGGCGGCATCCTATTTCGAGGCGGCTGACGCTGCCGTTCCGAGCCCTCAAGCGTTGCGTATGGCTATCCGGGCACGGGCCGAGGCCGGCCAGGCCGCTCGGGCGGCGACGCTGGCAGGTGGGGCCTTGCTGCGCTACCCGGATCACCGAGAGACGCGCGCGCTCGCCGATGCCACGATTGAGGCCAACCGTACCTCATTGCACCGCCTCGACGTCACCTGCGGCAGCCCCTGTGTCGTCGCCGTCGGTGCTCGAGCGGTGGTGGGCAAGGCACGGAAGCGGTGGACTATCTTCGTCGATCCAGGATCGGTGACGGTCAGCGCCAGCTTTGTGTCGAAGCAGGGGGCAGACCGGCAGGCCATCGCGGCGCGCGCCGGCGGCAACAATGCGCTGACGTTCCTTCCCAAGCGGGATCCGGCGGTTGCGCCAGTGTCCGACAGGTCGGA
>JAUVCD010000897.1 GCA_030590865.1 Myxococcales bacterium
ATCGGTGGTCATCATCAGCGGCCAGAAGTAGTCGCTGTAGTGAAATACGAAACTGAACAGGAATAGGGCCGCCAGAGTGGGCTGCACGATCGGCCCGAGCACCCGATAGACGATGGTCAGCTCACTGGCCCCGTCGAGCCTAGCGGCCTCGATAATCTCGTCGGGCACGGCGAGCATGGCCTGGCGAACCAAGAACGTGCCAAAAGCGCTCACCCCGAAAGGCAGCACCAAGGCCGCCATGGTGTTCACCAACCCGAGGGGCCCGAGCATGGTGAACACTGGAACGAAGGTCACCTGGGCGGGAATGATGAGACAAGACAGGACCAACAGGAAAGCCGCCCGCCGGCCGACGAAGTGCAGCTTGGCCAGGGCGTAGCCCGCCGGCAGGGCTAGCACGATCTGCAGCGTTGCGATGGCCGTAGCCATGAACAACGTGTTGAGCAGATAGCGCACCACGGGGACGGCTTCGAAGACCTCGCGATAGCCTCCCAGGTTGAGCGCCGAAGGCAGTGGGTAGGCCGGGGCAGCCACGATCTCGGGCAAGGTCTTGAGCGAGGTCGACACCATCCACAAGTAGGGGCCGAGCCACACCAGGGCCACCAGGACGAGCAAGGTCCAAGACGCCAACCGGGCCAGGCGGGACGCACCACGACTGAAGCCTGGCCCCATCATGTCGCCACCCGTTGTTTCGCCCCGAGACGCCAGGCCCAGAGCTGCACCATCGTGAGCCCCACGAGCAGAGCGAAGAACACCACGGTCAGCGCGCTGGCCCGACCGACCCGCAGATTCATGAACACCTGTTCGTAGATGGCGTAGACGAAGACCGTGGTGGACTTGACCGGCCCCCCCTGGGTCATCACCCGAACGATGTCGAAGGCCTGGAAGGAGAGGATCAGGCTCGTCGTACCCACGAAGGCCACCGTGGGGCGAAGGAGGGGCCAGGTAATGTGCCAGAACCGGCGCCAACGATTGGCTCCATCGAGGGCCGCCGCCTCGAGCATGCTCTTGGGGATGTCCTGCAACCCAGCGAGGAAGATCACCATGGCGTAGCCGGTGATCTTCCACACCGTCACGGCGGCCAGGGTGTAGAGCGCCACATCGGGATCACTGAGCCAGTCCGCGGTGGGCAGGCCGATGGCACGCAGCGACCGGGACAGCACACCTGCTTCGCCGTCGAGGATCCACAACCACAGGAGGCCTACGGCGACCCAGGACACGATATAGGCGCTGAACACCGCGCCCCGCACGAAGGCATAGAGGGCCCCCTGGCGATTCAAGGCCACTGCGAGCGCCAGGCCGAAGGTCACCGAGAAAGTGACGACCACCACGCCGTAGCTCAAGGTGCGCAACGCCACGGCCAACAGCTCGCCTGAGCCGATCAGCGTCCGATAATGAGCCACCCCGACGAAGGTCGGCTCGGTGAGCAGATCCCAGGCGAAGAAGCTGCGATAGCCAGCCAGCAACAACGGGTAGATGAAAAACAGACCCAACACGAGCGCCGTCGGAAGGAGCAAGGCGTAGGGATGCCACGGCTTGGCTGCTCTCATGGGTTGACGATGCTCCTCCGCGCCTGTGCGAGGATGGCTCGGGGATCCCGATGCTCGAGCACCGCCTCTTCGAGCCGCGGCTGAACCGCCTCGCGCTGGACTCGAAACAGGGCCGGTGCCCAAGGCCAGGGTTGGGCATAGGCGAGCTGTTCGAGGGTCACTCGGTCGTTGGGATGGGTGTCGAAGAACCCGCTCCCTTGCAGCTTGCTGAGGCCGCGGCTGGAGACGGTCATGTAGCCCGTTGCGGTCGCCCAGGCGTTGGCTTGGGCAGGCTGCATCATCCAGCGCAGAAACGTCAGGCCCGCCTCCCGGTCAGGGCCCGAGACGCCCTTGGGCATCACGAAGAAGGTCCCGCCGGTCGGCACAGCGTGCCGTTCTCGCCGCGGCAAGGGCGCCGTAGCGACCTCGAACTCGGCATTTTCCTCGAAGTAGCGGAGGAATGCCGTGGACGTCCAGATCATGGCCGCCCGACCAGCCAGAAAATCGTTGTTGGTGGCTTCCCAGGCATTGTAGTCCCGCCCTGGTGGGGGCTTCATCGTCCGATCCTCGTGCACCAGCTGTTGCCAGTGCTCGATGGCGGCCACCCCCGCCTCTCCGCCCAGGCTGACTGTTCCATCGGGCTCGATGATCTGACCGCCCGCCTGGCCGACCAAAGCCACCCAGAACCACCAGTCGATGGGGCACTCGAACCCCCACCGGGTGGTGCTGCCACCGGCTCTCACCGTGGCGGCCCGAGCGACCTGTCGCAGTTGGGCCCAGGTCTCGGGTGGCTCCAGCCCCAGCTGGCGAAACAAGGACGCGTTGTAATAAGCAACCGGGGTCGACCGGTTGAAGGGCAAAGCCACCAGCGGCCGGTCGCCACCGCCGACGAAGGTCCCGCGCTGAGCCAGCGCCGGTTGGAGATCGTCGATCACCGCCCGGCCTACGCCGTCGAGGGGCTCGAGCACGCCCGCCTGGGTCAAATAGGGCACCACCTCGCCGACGACATGCGTCAAGGTCGGGCTCGCGCCGACGAACAGGCCGGTGCGCAGCTTGACCAGCCCCTCGAAGTAGTCGCCCTGAAAGGTCGCGTGCACCCTCACGGCCGATTGGACGCGATGGAACTGCTCGACCAGCTTGAGCAGTACCTTTCGGTTCTTGCCGCCGTAACTGAACCAAAGAGAGATCTCGCCTGGACGGCGGCGCCCGGTACAGCCCCCGAGAGCACTTGCTCCCAGGGCAGCGGCCGCTGCCAGAGCCTGGCGACGTCGGAACCGGCTCATGGGGTTTCGCCGCCGCCCAACCGCTTGCCGTCAGCCACGTCGAACCACAAGAGTCGATCGCTGGCGACGGTGAGCAGAACCGTGCTGCCGACGGCCGGTCCGCCAAAGCCGGCGATTCGCCAGCGGAGTTTGGTTCCCCCGGCATCCAGATAGACGAAGGTTTCGGCACCGAGGGCCTCGACGGCCACGACCTCGGCCTCGGCGCTGAGCCCCGCGCCAGCTGCCTCGCCGATGGTGACGTGCTCGGGACGGAACCCGACGGTCAACTCGCCGTCACCGGCAACGCCGCTCG
>JAUVCD010000837.1 GCA_030590865.1 Myxococcales bacterium
GCTCGACAGCAACTACTTCGTCGCGATGAGCAACTACTACCTGGCCAACATTCCCCATCGCCAGGCGCGGGCAGTCGAGCTGCGGGTGACCGGCCCCTCCGGCGATGAGCAGCTGCGCGCCGATATCGTCACCAAGCGCGAGCTCATCAAGCTCGCCTACGATCGCTATCTAGTCGCTCTGCGTCGCCGCAACGCCTACTGGGCGACGGCCTCCGGCTACCAGATGTCGCAGATGTTCAAGGAGTTCTGGGACGCTCTGGTGCTGGCGCCGGTTCCTCCCCACCTCGATGCCCGCGAGGCCGGCTTCTACGTCAAGGAGGTCCACAAGCAGTCGCGCGAGCTACTCTCGAAGGCTCTCTACGGTCATACCAGGACCGTAGAGCTCGCCGAGGCCTACCGGACTTCGACCGAGTGGAGTGAGGCTTCACGCATCCGCGCCGAACAGATCAGCGAGATTCTCGCCCGCGAGAGCGCTGGCGAGCTGGTCCAGCCCCAGGCCGAGGTCGCGGTTGCCAAACCCGGGTCCGGGCTGGCCAACCTGGACCAGTACATTCCCGGGCGAGTCGAGCTCTAGTAGTCAGGCACCAGCCGGACTGCTCCCGTGCCCGCCTTGCTCCCGCTCCTGGTCCTGGTCCTGGTCCCGCTCCCGGTCCCGCTCCTGAATCCTGCCGGGATCTTCCGCCCCAGCCGACCATGAGTGGCGTCCCCCCAATATATAAGGTATGAGACCACGGCCCTCGGCGTTGCCGGGCGTCGCCCGGTCGGTTTTCGTTCGATTCGGAGTTGACTTGCAGAAACAGGCGGGTTTATAGGGTCTGAGTAGTTTTGCTGGCGTAGCTCAACCGGTAGAGCACCTGATTTGTAATCAGGAGGCTGCGGGTTCGAGTCCCACCGCCAGCTCCAATGCAGCGAGCGAGGACACAGACGAGATCAAACAAGGTTAGATGGTGGGGTTCCCGAGCGGCCAAAGGGAGCAGACTGTAAATCTGCCGTCAGACGACTACGGAGGTTCGAATCCTCCCCCCACCACCAGCTCAGGCGGGTGTAGCTCAGCTGGTAGAGCTCCAGCCTTCCAAGCTGGACGTCGCGGGTTCGAGTCCCGTTGCCCGCTCCAAGTAGGACCGAATAACTCAACAAATTAGCCCACGTGGCTCAGTGGTAGAGCACATCCTTGGTAAGGATGGGGTCGCCAGTTCAATCCTGGCCGTGGGTTCCACACACACCAACCACCCTTCAGTCAGTCGCGCCTCAGAGGAATTCAGGGAGCTATAGAGATGGCCAAAGAGAAATTCGTCAGGAACAAGCCCCACGTCAACATCGGCACGATCGGACACGTGGACCATGGCAAGACCACCCTGACTGCAGCTATCACCAAGCGGCAGGCAGCGAAGGGGCTGGCGGAGTTCATCGATTTCGACCAGATTGACAAGGCTCCCGAGGAGAAGGCTCGCGGCATCACGATCGCTACGGCGCACGTGGAGTACGAGTCGGACGCACGACACTACGCGCACGTGGACTGTCCGGGACACGCTGACTACATCAAGAACATGATCACCGGCGCCGCGCAGATGGACGGCACCATCCTGGTGGTGAGCGCTCCTGATGGGGCGATGCCGCAGACGCGCGAGCACGTGCTCCTGGCCCGCCAGGTCAACGTGCCGGCGGTGGTCGTCTACATGAACAAGTGCGACATGATCGAAGCCGGCGACGAGGAGCTCCTCGAGCTGGTCGACATGGAGATGCGAGAGCTCCTCGACAAGTACAACTTCCCGGGCGACGACACGCCGATCATCCAGGGTTCGGCCCTGCAGGCGCTAGCCGGCGAAGAGACCGACTACGGCATGCTGTCGGTAGACAAGCTGCTGGCGGCCTGCGACTCGTTCATCCCCGAGCCCGAGCGCGACATCGAGAAGCCCTTCCTGATGCCGGTCGAGGACGTCTTCACGATCACCGGGCGCGGCACGGTAGTGACCGGACGGATCGAGCGCGGCATCGTGCACATCGGCGACGACGTCGAGATCGTGGGACTGAAAGATACCCGCAAGACGGTCTGCACCGGGGTCGAGATGTTCCGCAAGATCCTCGACGAGGGTCGGGCTGGCGACAACGCGGGCGTGCTCCTGCGCGGCGTCAAGCGGATCGAGGTCGAGCGCGGCATGGTCCTGGCCAAGCCCAAGTCGATCCTCCCCCACACCCACTTCCGGGCCGAGGTATACGTCCTCAAGAAGGAAGAGGGCGGACGCCACACCCCATTCTTCCAGGGCTACCGGCCCCAGTTCTATTTCCGCACCACCGACGTTACCGGCTCCTGCAAGCTCGACGACGGCGTGGAAATGATCATGCCCGGCGACAACACCAACCTCGAGGTCCAGCTGATCAATCCGATCGCCTGTGAAGAGGGGCTGCGCTTCGCCATCCGCGAAGGTGGCCGCACGGTCGGTGCTGGCGTCGTTACCTCGATTATCGAGGACTAGAGGAAGCTGATGACTACGCCCAGAATTCGCATTCGACTCAAAGCCTACGACCACAAGCTCCTCGACCAGTCGGCCGGCGAGATCGTCGATACCGCCAAGCGGACCGGCGCCAAGGTTGCGGGTCCGGTGCCGCTGCCCACCAAGATCAACAAGTACTGCGTGCTGCGCTCTCCGCACGGCGACAAGAAATCCCGTGAGCAGTTCGAGATCCGCACCCACAAGCGCCTGCTCGACATCCTCGAGCCGACCCAGCAGACCTTGGACGCCCTCATGAAGCTCGACCTGTCCGCGGGAGTGGACGTCGAGATCCGTACGTGATCGAGGACTAATCGATGCCTACCCCGGACGCAAAGACCTATTCCGTCAGGAACATCGCTGGCGACAGCGTTGGTGAGATCGAGCTCTCCAGCGCGGTGTTCGAAGCCGAAGTTCACGAGCATCTTCTGTGGGAGTGTGTGAAGTGGCAGCTGGCCAAGCGCCGCGCTGGCACCCACAGCACCAAACGTCGTGGCGAGGTTCATGGCAGCAACAAGAAGCCTTTCAAGCAGAAGGGCACCGGCCGCGCCCGCGCCGGCTCGATTCGCGCCGCCCAGTGGGTCGGCGGCGGCAGCGTCTTCGGACCCAAGCCCCGCAGCTACGCCTACGCGATGCCCAAGAAGGCCCGCAAGAAGGCCCTGCGCGCGGCCCTGTCGTTGCGTCTGCGCGAGCAAAAGCTGGTCATCATCGATTCATTCCCGGTCGAGGGTGGCAAGACCAGCAACGTCGTCAAGGCCCTGGGCACGCTCGGGATGCCGCAGCCGGCAGCCTCGGCACTGATCGTCGCTCCTGGCGACAACGTCGAGCTCGTCCGCGGCGCGCGCAACCTGCCCAAGTCGAAGTGGTTGGCGCCCGAGGGCATCAACGTCTACGACATTCTCAACCACGAGACTCTGGTGTTGACGGCGGCGTCGGCTAAAGCCGTCGATGACGCCCTCCAGCCCTAACTGGAGCAGGATAGGAAGCAGTCATGCGAGCACCCCAGAGCATT
>JAUVCD010001027.1 GCA_030590865.1 Myxococcales bacterium
AGCTCATCGAGGGGCGTCCACTTGGCCTGCTGTGCGTCCGATCCCGCCTGGAGCGAGCCTCCCGCGACCTGGGCCCAATAGTCGACGATGACGAAGTGGTACTCCAGGCGCCCAGCATCATCGTCGATCAGCCGCTCGACAATCTTCACCACCTCGCAGGGGATGACCTCGAGGCCCGTTTCTTCGCGGGCCTCTCGGATGCACGCCTGTTTCAGCGTCTCACCAGGGTCGACCAATCCTCCAGGAACACTCCATTGACCCGCCGCTGGCGGTGCGCCTCGCTGGATCAAGAGCACGTGCTGCCGTCGGTCATCGAAGAGCACGACGCCGACGCCGAGCAACGGAGTTTCGGGATAGCGTCTGGCAACCATCGCGGGTCGAGCATAGCAAAGTCGACTGGTCTACCGGGCCAGCTCGCTCTGGGGCGGTCCAATGCTTCGCTATTGTCCAGCGGTTGGTTGCGGCCACGGGCGGTGCGTCTCAGCCCCTACAACGCACAACGGGCACCCCGACTGGGGCGCCCGTTGATGGCCTCTGAGCGAGCGCGCTGCCGACCAGGTCGGTAGCGTGCCCCAGTGGCTGTCGTTATTCCTTGGCCGCTTTGGTGTCGCCGTCCCCAGCGACTTCCTTCTCGAGCTTGGCCAGCTCGTCGTCCAAGTTGTCTTTGGTGATTTCCTTCTCTGCTTTCTCCTCGAAGTCGGAGGCCACCGGAATGTCCTCCTTGTCGAGCTCAGAGTCGGGCTCCTTTGCCGCCACTGCACCGGAGCCTGCACTCGATCCCTTGGCCGCGGCGCTTGGCTTGGTATCGCCAGTCGGCTTGTCGGCCTGCTGACCGCTGTCGCACGCGCTCACCATTAGGCACAGGAAAGCAATGATGGTCAGGTATTTCATTTCGCACTTCCTTCCGGCTTCTCACCTGCAGGCGGGGCGGCCTTCTTCAAGCCTTCCATGCGCTTCTGGTGACGAGCCATCTCTTTGGCCTTCAGCTCATCGATCCGCTTGACCGCGTCGTCTTTGCTATTCTCGGTCGCCAGGGTGCGAAGCCGGCCCATCCGCGCCATGCGCCAGGCGTGGAGTCGCAGCTCGGCATTCACTGCCGGTCGCTTGTGGATGCGCCCCCACTTGGCAAGGAAAGCCTTGCGGGCGGCACGGCGACGCACTCGTCGCGCCTTGCCCCGGTCGTGGCGGGCGCCCCGACGGTCCTTGCGAGCTTCCTGGCGGTCCTCTCGTCGGTCTTTGCGGTCTTCCCGCCGATCCTTGCGATTGTCCTGTCGATCCTCGCGCCGCTCTTTGCGGTTCTCCTGTCGATCCTCGCGCCGCTCCTTGCGGTCCTCGCGGCGTTCTTTGGGTCCCTTGGGCTGGGCTGACACCGCAGGCGCCAGCGCGGAGGTGCCCATCAGTCCGGCCACGACGATGGCCAACATGGTCGCATTGCGTTGCTTCATTATCCTCCGACCTTTCGATTGCGGGATCACATCCCGTGCTACGGAAGCCCAAAAGACTAGCAGATGGCCTATGGAAAGGCGCGCACAACTGTCGCTGGCCTGGCATCGTCGCGACGGCGCGTATTGCCGGCAGCGGAGGTGGTCGAGGCAACGAAAAACACCCATGGCTGGCTCGGTCTAGTAATCTCGTTCCACCTGAGCTGCTCGCTGGCTGAACGGGTCGGCCTGAACGATGATCACTGTCCAGGAAACCTCCATCGATACGCCGCAGGGGTTGGCCTTCATGCAAGGTCGAGTGGCGTTGGTCGGTAAGCTATTGGCCATAGTCTTCGGGGTGGCCCGTGGCCTCCAAGGCGTCGCGGTGCTTGCCCAGGGGCGGCCGGCTGCCTTGTGGGCGCCTGACAACTTGTTGGGGTGGATGGGCGTGCTGTGCGCCCTGGCCATGTGGCTGCTGTGTCGCACCGGGACGCGCTCACGGCGCTACGTGCAGACCGTGGAGGCGGTCTGCTTCTTGGGCACGGTGGTCTTGGTTGCGCTGATGGGGCGCTACCTCAATGTGGTGGCCCTTGAGGGCGTCACCTCCCACACCGAGCATCCCGACTTGGTGGCTCAGCTGCAGGCCGAGCTCGGGACGGCCGTGCAGTTGCACGTGAGCACGACGTTGATCCTGGGGCTGAGCTTTCAGTTTGCGCTGCGGGCGGCTTTGGTGCCCTCGACGTCGCGACGAACCATGCTGTTCACCAGTGCGGCCATCGTACCGCTGATTGTCGTTACGGCGCTGGGCTGGGTGCCCTTCGAGGCTGACCGGGCCATCAGGG
>JAUVCD010001049.1 GCA_030590865.1 Myxococcales bacterium
CCAATCTCGTCGATAGGCACGTCGTTGGAGCCAACCTCGATGGCGTTCCATTTCTGCTTGAGCCGTTTGAAATTACGGAGATGGCGCTTCAGACTCATCTCATACTTGAACTGTTCTTTCTCACTGGGCAGCCGGTAGTAACGAGGCGCGATGGCCCTCACGAAGGCGTAGTCGTACGGCAGGGGATGATCTCGATTCGCCTGCTTCAGCCCAGCGCGGATCAGTGGGTGGTTCAACTCGATGGTGGCGCCATCGTCGAGGCACACGTAGCCCCGTGGCAGAATGTTGTAGAAGCCGCCCTGACACGAGTCGAAGGCGCTTGGCTTGCTTCCCCTGCGAACGGTGACGCCAAGCCGCAAGTAGCCGACCTTGTCGCTTCGATGGTCAGGCCGCTCGTAGATGTGCACGGCCATCTGGATCACGCCGAGCACCGGACCATCAGGCTTGGCCTGCATTTCCGGGTCGGCAGGTGCGGCCTTGAGGCCGCTACCTTCGAGGGGTGCCACCTTGACGTTTCCGAAGATTCCCAGCCCTTCGCTATCGGGCTGATCCTCGCCACAGCCCACGGCCAGCGAAATCAACAGCGCCGCCGAGGCACACATCGTCGTCCTGCGCATGGTAACTGGGGGTCGCAGAAACTGCGGATTTGGCCAACTTCCGGGGCACCCTGGGGGGGCCGGCAGACTCGCTCAAACCGGTCCTGGCCCCCCCGGTGCATCAGCTGCTTGCGCAGCCGGGTCCGGGCCAGTACCCTGCCTGCCTCCGACGCCCCGAGCCGGGACGTCCGCGCCAGTAGCTCAGCTGGATAGAGCGTTGGCCTCCGAAGCCAAAGGCCGCAGGTTCGAATCTTGCCTGGCGCGCCCCTCGAGGCGTTCAGAACCATAGCAAAACTATGGTTCTGAACGCCCCTCGGGCGAGCGCTGGCCCAGTCCTAGCGAGCCCCCATGACCCAAATGGCACGGTCGTCAGGCAGCTATTTTTCGGACCTGCGCGTGTCGGGAAGAGGATGACGCGCGCCCTGTTTTCGGTAAGATCAGCCTCCCATGAGCGTCGACGACAGGAGCAGGGGGGACCTGCGCGCCGAGCTGAAGGCACTTCGCACCCGCAACGAAGAGCTGCAACTGCAGCTCGAGGGGCTGGAAGAGACGCGGGCCAAGCTGGCGATGAGCGAAGAGCGGCTCACCCGGCTGTTCGCGGCGGCACCCTTCGCCTTGTTCCTCGAAACGGTCGCTGGGATGATCGTCGACTGCAACCCTCGGGCCGTGGAGATGCTGGGGTACAAGCGCGACGAGCTGATTGGGATGCACATCAGCAAGCTGATGCCGACCGACGTCGCCAACACGCTGCCTGAGCTCGTCGATGAGCAGCTGACGATGGGGGGCACCTTCGTCAAGGCGACCAACGTTCGAAAGAACGGCGAGCAGTTCCCAGTCGAGGTGAGCACTCGGCTGGTCAACCTCGTAGAGGGCAAACACGTCTTCGTCGTGGTGCGTGACTTGAGCGCCAGCGACGACCGATAGCTGGCTTGGTCTTTTTTGAACAGCCCGACGGCTGCCACGGGTTTCCAACACCGCTTTGCGCTACCATGGAGGGTTGTGGAAACCAGATGGTGAAGGGCAGCGCGAGACGTCGAGGGACGGGGCAACACATCCACAGGCATCGGACCCCTGCTGCCGGCATCGTCTGCGCAATCGTCGGGCTAGCGATGGCTCTTCAAGGCTGTAGTGCCGACGCCCTTGGGGACGACGACGACGACGACGATCTGCCCTTCGAAAACGCGCGACTCGAGATCTACGCCCTCGATATATGGACCCAACCCCTGCTCGTCGAGGAGACCGCGCTGACGGTGTGGCGGGATGGCGAGCTCGCGGCCTACCAGGGCTTCCCGGTGGCCCAAATCTCGCTGGACCAGGCCGCAACATTCGAAGTGACCTTGGACTCGTGGAACCATCAGCCGCTGACCGCAGAGGTCGCCTTCGATGGCAACGGCTACGCCACGGGCCTGTCCGCCGGGCTGACCTCCGGCGCTGGACAGGGCCTGACGGTGCAGCATGATGGGAGCGGCGACACGATGACCCACCGGGTCTACCT
>JAUVCD010000703.1 GCA_030590865.1 Myxococcales bacterium
TACCATTCGCTGGCGCGAGCAAAAACGGGCGCCCCCTCGGCCTACGACGACGTCTGGGCGTTGCGCGTCACCCTCTACGTCTTGCTCACCGGCAAGCCGCCTTTTCCAGGCGGCGTATCCAAGGCGGTAACCGCCTCGGGCCATCTGCGAACGGCTGCCCAGCTAGCCGTATATCACCGCGATCTGACCGTGATGCAGCCGTTGATGGACGAGATCCTCGAGGCTGACGAGCGGGTGGACCTGCTGGCGGAGGTGACCGTCCTCGCTCACCAACTCGAGCGTTTCAGCCCCAGCGTCGCGGATTTGCCCGCCCTCGACGCTGAGACCATGCCGGACCTCGCCCCCCAACCAGCGCCCAGCGATGAGCCCCCATCCGAGGCCCCCAGCGGGACGGCTAAGCAAGCCAAACAGGTGGCTGACCGACAGCCCCGACGAGGGGGCCAACTCCGCCCGGTGCTCATTGCTCTGGTCGCCGCAGCGCTGGTGGCGGGGCTGGCTTTTGGCTGGCTGGGCCGCAACGACCCACCGGGGGCACCGAACCGCTCGGACGACCGCCCGGATCCTGCAATCCCCAAAGCGTCGGTGGCGAAACCACCACGGACGGGGCAGGCTCCGTCTGCCCTGCCTACCGCACTCAGCACAGTGAGCGAAGTGGCCACAGCCACCACGGCAGCCAGCGCAGCCACGACTGCAGCGACCACCGCGACGGCGCGCACATCGGTGCCCCAGCGCCCACCGCCACTCACCGGTACCGAGCTGGCTGAATGCCTGCTTCCCGTGGTGGCGACCAAACTGACCACCGCGCCTGAGCTGGACTTCATTTGCCACGACCCCTCCGCCTTGAGCTGTGTGCACAAGCTCAACGCCAAGCTCGTCAGGATCCACTCCCGGGAAGGCAGGGGGGCCGCCCGGGCCTGGGAGCGGCTGGGGTGGTACCAAATGGCCGCCCTCGCGCTGGCCCGACAGCGTTGTTGCGCCACCCCCAGTGAGCTCACGGCACCGGCTCATCTGCGAGGTTGCCATCTCGACAAGGCGCTGGCCGCTTTAATGGCCAATGACAGCGAAGCGGCTTTCATCACGGCGCTCGAGGCCTACACGAAGGCGAGCCGCTGCATCGAGCTCGCCAAGCCCAAGGACTGGCCCTGCGTTGGCTCCCCCACGCTGGTTCAGCAATCGGCGCTGCTGCGCAAGCGCTCTCAAGCCTTGGGGTCAGAGTAACGGCCCCGGTGTGCCTTCTGCGTCCCACCTAAAGGTGGTTCCGGCCGTGCCGCAGTCGGGGACTGCTGCCCCTGCTCCTCAGTGCTGCAGGCGCTGCAGGGTCGTGCGGAAGTAGGCAAACTGCTGCCCAGTGGGCGGGGCGGTTTGTTGAAACAGCTTGGCGTTGTTGCTTCGCCAGGTGCAGCTCGCCGCCTTGGCGTAGCTCTCGGTGGCAGCCTCGAGCCCCTCAGCCTGACCCCGAGCAGCGACATGCAGCGCCTGGAGCGCACGGCCGATGTCGCAGACCTCGAAGCTCGGGTGGGACAAGTCAATCGGCGTCTCGCAACAGCGCCCATGAATCACGGCAAAGGCAGCCATCTCGTACCAGCCGAGCAACGACCATTCGCGCATGCCCTCGGTGAGCGCCCGACGGCTTCCCGAAGCCACGACCAACCCCTTGATGGCCTGAGCTCCTTTGCGAGGGTGAGCTCGCCGGCAGACAGCCCCGAAGCTTGGCGGCTCACTGGTGAAGGTGTCCGGCGGGAACAGCGCCGCCATGCAACGATCGCCATCGATGGTCACCGGTCGAGCGCTCGCCGTCGCCACCGGCGCAGTCGTCAGCGAAACACTGGGCGCCGCTGGCGCCGCCGTTGGCTTGACCGACGCGATGGAAGAAGCTTGGGTGACCGATGGCGACGACGTTGCGGCGCCCTCAGTCGGGCGCGGCGCAACGCGCCCTTGGTCACCCGAGCCGCGCATACGAAGGACGCCGAACAGAACCACCAAACCTCCGAGAGCAGCGGCCAAGAGCCACAGCTTGTTCGAGGTTCGACGCTTGCCTTGCCCACCTCTTGGCGGATCTTCGAGCGGTGGGCCCGAGTCTGCCGCCTGCCGGCCTCTGGGATCAGTCACGGCCTGCCGCCCGGGCGCTGGCGCCGATGACCTTTCCCTCGCCGGAGCTGCTTCGACAGCCCGATCTGATGGCGCCTCTGGCTCAGGCTCATCATCCTCATCAGTCACCGGCTTCAGGTCGGCCGGATCGGTTGGGCGGTCGTCATCCTCCTCTCGCTCGGCTGCAGCTGGCTCGGGTGTCGTCTCTTTGGCCTTGGGCGGCCGCTCGCTCAGCCAGCCAAGAAAGACCGCCTCCGAGTCCCGCCGAGGCTCATCGTCGTCAAACTCCAGGCTGCCCTCCGCCTCGGCCTCCACCTGAGCCTCCACCTGAGCCTCTGCCTCGCCCTCGGCAAGCACGTCCGGCAACGCATCCTGCTGCAGTCGCACTGCGGCGAGCAGCGGTTGGCTCGCGTGCTTCACCCGGTGGGCCAGCCGGATACTCTCCGATGGCAGGTCGAGCGCTTCGAGCGATGCGGCCTGCGGGTGCCGCGAGCTCAGCACCATGACCAGATCGTGAGCGGTCACGATCCGCTCTGAGCGGTCATCATGAAACACTCGGTCGAGCACAGGCTGAATCGCCGCGACGTCGATCCCCTCACCCGAGACCAGCGGGCTCGGCTGCTGTCCAGCGGCCGCCTTGCCGGCAAAGGGCAGCTGGCCGGTAAGCGCATGGTAGAGCACCACCCCCACCGCCCACACGTCGTCAGCCGGCGTGGGCGGCTCGCCGGCCGCGCGCTCGGCACTGAGAAACGCCCCATCCCCAGATAGCTCTGACGCCGCGACCAGGACGCCCTCTGCATGGCACTCTGGCCCCTCGATCTCCACAGCACTGGAGCAGACGCGACCGTGAGCCAAGCCCCGCCGATGCAACAAGGCGAGCGTCTTGGCGAGTCGCAGCGCCCAACCGACCGCATCATCGTTGCGCAGCGCGCCGGCGGATTCTATCCAGTGACTCAGATCCACGGGGGTGCCTGGGTCAGCATAACACCAGCGTCGCCGGCACGGGCATCGGCGTCCCTTGGTCCGCCGCTAACCCACTTGTCCAGCCCCGCTGTGTCCATCTGTAGCCCGTTCAACATAGTACTCTCACCAAAGTCTCTTGAATATACTATATTGAGAATATTCTTCTAAAGCGCGTACACTCAGTATACACAACACGGACGCCACACCACCGCCCCGGCGGCGCTCCATCGGGTCCCCGCCAAGTCGTTGATTGCTCCCGGCGCAGCGAGCTTCGGGACCGCCCCATGAGCTCAAACCTCGCGACGGGGCCTCACCAGTCAATCGCCTTACAGTCACGGAAGAACCCGCCGGTCGGTCCCTCATCGCGCAGGGTAGCGAGCCACAGCGTCGTGTCGACCCCCTCTTCGATGCTGCGCGGCGCCCCCTCCCCTCCCAAATGGGTGCGAACGAACCCCGGGCAGACCGAGTTGACCTTGATGTTCGAGCCCTTCAGCTCGGCGGACAGGACGCGAGTCACGACGTTGAGCGCCGCCTTGCTCATCCGGTAGCCCGGCCAGCCTCCGCCCATGTTGATCAGCGACGCCATGCCAGTGGACACGTTCACGATGCGCCCATAGTCGTGCTTCTGCATCAACGGGATCAGCGTCATGCAGCACCGCAGAGCACCGAAGGTGTTGGTTTCGATGCTTTGCCGGATCACATCGAGCTCGGTGTTGAAGATGCTCGCCCCGTCCTTATCCGCCGGATCACTAGGTTCGAACATGGCGCCAGCGTTGTTCACGAGCACATCGAGACGCCCATGCTGGTCGGCCAGGAAATCGTACAGCGCCGCCACACTCGCCGGGACATCAACATCGAGCTGGTGGTATCCGACGGCGAGCCCAGCCTCCCGCAACTCGGCCACCGCCCCCTCCCCCTTGTCGGCGTCACGGCTGGTGAGCACGACCGTCATGCCGCGCTCGGCAAGCTGGCGGCACATCTCCAGGCCCATTCCACGGTTGGCGCCCGTGATCACCGCAACACGCTGCTGATCCGTCATCGGACTCTTCCACTAAGCCGATCTTGCAGCTGGCGAGTAGAGGGAATTGTCGGCAACCCGCCCATGGGCTGGGCGGCTCAGTGAAGATAATAGAACAGTAAATAGCCCAACAGAAACACGCTGACCCACAACACGGTGGCACCGATCGGCCAGGTCTGCAGCACGTCCCCGTGGTGATAGGCCCGATCGACCTCGATGCGCTGCGAGAGCTTGCGCTTCAACTGGGGGGTGCTCACCAGCATCAGAACACGCCACGAACCGATCTTGAACGCCCCAATCGGATCGCGTCCCACCCAGACCAGGGACCGGGGCAGCAGCTCGAAGGCCAACCGCCTCAAGCCCTGACCCAGGGTGCCCATGGGAACCTGGATGAACCACATGAAAGCTCGCGCCCCCTTGCGATACAGCCAATCTGCGTCCAGGTTGGTCGCCCGCATTTCGGCCGGGTAGAGACCCGCAAGGGTCAGCAGCGTGAACGCCAAGGCCGAGAACACCAGCAACTCCAGCTGGGTCAGCACATGGGACAGCGAGTAGGGCGCGTAGTCCACCGGGTAGGGCAACACGTCGTAGAGCACCCCAGGAAAGACCCCAAGCCCGATGCAGAGGCAAGCGGTGATTCCCATGGCGACGAGCATG
>JAUVCD010000414.1 GCA_030590865.1 Myxococcales bacterium
GGGATCGGCGTCCGTCGCAGTTGACGGCGACGAGCCGTTCCCATGGGTCGACAGTGGCGATCTGGTCGAGCGCTGCCCGGACGGTCTGCACCACGTGGGCCGGCGGAAGGCTGACTTCATCAAGGACGGTTTTGGCGTGAAGGTAGCCGGCGAGCGGCTGGCCGAGCGGTACTCGGATCTCGGCCCCGAGGTGGAGCACGTGGAGTGCTTTGCGCTGCGCGAGGAGCCGGGCTTGGCTGCGGTGGTTTTCCTGGCTGCCGCTGGCAAAGGCGCGCCGAGCCAGGCCGAGGCGGCCTCGCCGGTGGAGCTGCCCGAGGTGCTGGGCAAGCTTCGGAGGCAGTTCGAAGCGTTGCATGAGCGTCTGCACGAAAGCCTCGAGCTGTTCGAGTTCCGGCACCTGACAGTTCGGCGCTTCTGTGCCATCGCCGCCCCGGCGCCCCGTACCGCCAAAGGCACGGTGGCCCGGGCACGGCTCGAGCAGCGCTCGAGCGCACTGATCGATCTCATGACCGGCCCCTACACCAAGCATCCGGCGGTCGTGGAGCTGCCCCTGGAGCGCTACTTCGAGTCGAGCTTCGTGCGCTTCGCCAGCCCCCAGCGCGGCGCCCTGCTGCGGCTCGCCAAGCTCGACAAGCATTACCGTCAGGCCAAGGGCGATCGCCTGGTCACCATGGAGCAGGGCAAGCCGGTCGAGGTGATCGACTTCGTTGGCGGCTTCGGTGGGAACCTGCTCGGCCACGGCTATCCCCAGGTGCTCGCCGCCGCGACGGAGGCGCTCAGCGGGGACGCCATTGCTCTGTGGGACCAAGGGGCGGCGCGTCCCGAGCAGGGCGAGCTCGCCCGGCGCCTGGCGCTGCGGGTCGGCCGCGTCACCGGCGAGACTTACGTGGTGCGCTTCGGCTCGACTGGCGCCGAGGCGGTGGAGATGGCCCTGGCCCACGCGGTGCTCGAGAGGGAGGAGCGGTTGCGGCGGCTGGTTCGGGATCAGAAGCGCCGCTTCGGTGGGAGCCATCCCGTCGAGCTCGCTCGCTGCCTGGCGGAGATCGAGACGCGGATCCGCACCAGCCGGCCGACCCTGCTGGCCATCGAAGGAGCCTTCCATGGCCATAGCCTCGGTGCGCGGGCGGTGCTGCACCACCGTCAGAAGCGGGCGCCCCTGGAGTCGCTCATTCGCATCGTCACCGTCTTTCTGCCCCCGGACGGTTCGGCCGACGTGGACGCCATTGTTCAGCAGCACAGCCTGCAGCTTCCGGCGCTTGCCTTGATCGACGGTCGGGTCGAGCAGGTCGAGCTGCCTTTCTCGGGCATCCTGGCGGCCATCGCCGAGCCCATCCTGGGAGAAGGTGGCGTGCGCGAGGTCAGCCCCGAGCTCCTGCGTCAATTGGCGCAGCACGATTTTCCGCTCATTGCAGACGAGATCCAATGTGGGCTCGGTCGGTCCGGCCGTTTCCTCGCCTCCGCGGGTGCCGGCGCCCACTACTATCTCTTCGCCAAGGCGCTCGGTGGCGGCGTGGCTAAGATCTCGGCGCTACTGGTCGAGCGCAGCCGCTACCTTGGGCGGCTCGACGAGCTGTACTCGACCACCTTTGGTGGTGACGCATTTTCCTGCCGCGTGGCCACCGCAGTGATCGATGCGATCGAACGCGACGATGTGCCCGCCCGGGCGCGGGAGCGCGGCGCGGTCCTCGGGCAGGCGCTGGCTGAAGTGCAGCAGCACTACCCAGACGTGCTCCGGCCCCTTCGCGGTTGTGGCTTGCTCTGGGGGGTAGAGATCGACTCGGCCTGCGTGCAGCAGTCGGTGGTGCTTCGAGCCCTGCAGAAGCGGGAGCGCCTCGGTGCCCTAGCGGCGGCCTATCTGCTCAACGAGCACCGCATTCGCACACTGCCCACCCTCAGCGCCTTCGACACCCTGCGCATCGAGCCAAGCGCCTTCGTCGACGACGGGGCGGTAGAGCAGCTTTGCAGCGGGCTCACCGCGCTATGCCAACACTTGCGGTCGGGCAACCTCGCCGGGCTGTTGGGCTTCTTGGTGCGGGAGGAGCAGGGCAGCCACGATGGGCCGCCGAGCAGCCGGCCGCTGCCGTCGCTGTCGACGGAGATTGAAGCTCCGGCCGCAGGCGCGATCTGCGTTGCCTTCCTCAACCACTTCGCCTTGCCGGAGCGGGAGATCGCCATGGCCGAGCCGAGCCTGGCGGGCTTGAGCCTGACCGCCAGGCGGGCGCTGTTCGAGCGGCTCATGGCCCTGCTGGAGCTGCGGCCCATGGTCGCCTTCGCTCGCAACTTGTTCGGAGGCAAGGTGTGGTTCCTATCCATCCTGGCCCCAGCCGCTGCGGCCACCATGGAGCAGTGGATACGCCGCGGCTATCGCTACCTGGAGACGGAGCGACTGCAAGAGGCCGTGGATCTCGCTGCCTCCTTTGGTTGCCAACACGTTGCGCTCGGTGGTTACACCAGCATCCTGAGCCGGGACGGTCGGGCGTTGCTGGCTCCGCCAGGGGTGCGCATCACCTCCGGCAACAGCTTTACCGTGGCTGTGGCGGTGCGGCGCATCGCGACTGCATGCCAGCAGCAGGGCATTGACCCAGGCGGCTCAGCCGGGCGGATCGGCGTGGTGGGCGCCACCGGCAACATCGGCTCGGCCCTCGCTGAGCAGCTAGTGCTCGGGCCCACCGCTGCTCGCCGAGTGCTGCTCGTGGGACGAGATGCCGCGCGGCTCGAGCGGGTGCGGGAGCAGCTGTTGCGGCAAGTGGACGAGCTGCGGCTAGCGAGCGAGCAGGTCGGCGGGGGAGGTTCGGTCGCGCTGGACGTTCAGACCACCACCGATCTGGCCCGCCTCGAGTCGTGCAGCATCGTGGCCATCGCCACGAGCACCAACGAGCCCTTGCTCTATCCTCGCCACCTGTCGGCTGAGCGGCCGGTGCTGGTGGCCGACGTGTCGGTCCCGAGCGCCTTGTCGCCACGGGCCCGGGCCATGGATAACGTGCACGTGATCCCGCTGGCCGGAACGGTGGCGGTCCCCGGTGCGACCGATTTCGTCAACAGCAGCCACACCCCGGTGGGCACGGCGTTCTGCTGTGCGGCAGAGGTCATGCTGCTCGGTCTCGAGCCGCAGCGCACCGCCGAGCTGAGCCTGGTGGGCAAGGTCGAGCAGGAATCGGTGCAGGTCCTCGACGCTCTGGCCGAGCAGCACGGCTTCTTCACACGACTGGCCGAGGGAGGTTTCAAGAGCTCTTCATGGTAGCGCCATACAACTTCGGCATGTCGCAGGAGGACGAGCGCAGCGAGGCGGCGGCGCTTGCTTTGGATGACTCGGATCGGGTGCTCTGCATCGCTAGCGCCGGCGAGATGCCCCTGTCCTTGCTCGCTCTAGGGGCCAGGGAGGTGGTCGCCGTCGATGCGGATGTGAGCCAGCTTCACCTGGCCGAGCTCAAGCTTCAGGCCCTGTTGGTCTTGCCCCACGAGCAGGCCCTGCGCTTGCTCGGCTACCTGCCTGCCCGCCCCGGGGATCGGAAGCGCTGGTGGCACTACTTGTCGCCCCATCTCGGAGCTGCAGCCTGCGCCTTCTGGCAAGCTCACCTTCCGGCGCTGGTCCACGGTGCGGTCTGGGCCGGGCGCTACGAGCGCTACGTGCGTTTACTGGTGCGCCTGGTGCGCCCGGTGCTCGGCCGCCGGCCGATCGATAAGCTCTTCGAGGCCACCACCCTCGAGGAGCAGCGGGAGATCTTCGATCGACACCTCGGTCGCCCTGCGATCCGGGCGCTGTTTCGCATTGCCTTCCATCCGGCGGTCTATCGGTCCCGCGGCATGGACCCCCGTTCCTTGCAACACCGCCGCTCCGGTTCGTCGCTGGGGGAGCAGTTCTTTGGTCAGTTCCGCGCCCTGTGCACGGCCAACCTGGCCGCGGACAACCCCTTGTTGCAGCTCACCCTGCTGGGCCGGCTGTTGTCCGCCGACTGTGCGCCGGCAGGTCTGTCCCGGCAGGGCGCTGAGGTGCTGCGCAGCCGCCGACAGCAGCTCCGCTTCATCCACGGTGACATGGGGGAGCTGCTCGCGGAGCAGCCGGTGGGCCGTTTCGACAAGATCCAGCTGTCCAACTTGCCCGACTGGCTGTCCCAGGATCAGTTCGACGAGTTGCTGCGCACCGTGGCAGCCCGGATTGCGCGGCCCGGGCGTGCGGTATGGCGCTACCTCCACATGGCTCGGCAGCTGCCCTCCGATCTGCTGGGCCCGGTGGAGCTGCTGCCTGCGCTTGGCGCCGAGCTCGGTCAGCAGGATCGTTTCCCCTTCTACCGGATCGTGCCGGCGGCTTTTGGGCCTCGGGACTAGGTGCATCGATGGCTGCCCGTGCCCCCTTGACCTTCCGCCCCCTTGACCGCTCTTGCGGTGGGCGGATGCAGGCTATCAATCGCGCCTGTCCGATCGAGGCAGATTTCACGTTCTTCTTCGACCGGGAGCCGGATTTCTTCGCCTGGCCCGAGGCAGTGTTCGACCGCCACGTCTATCTGGGAGGCTTCGCTGGCAAGGATCTCGCGGCCTACGCCATGCTGGGTTTCAGCCAGGGCTGGCTCGGCGATCACCACGGCGAGCTGTTCTATGCCGGCGACGCTCGGGTGCTCCCGGCCGAGCGCGGTCGGGGTTTCACCCAGGACGCAGGTGCAAGCTTGCGCGAGCAGATGCCGTCCCGAAGCCTCGGCTACGGAATCATCAAGCAAGGCAACGATAGGGCGCTGGGTGCCTTCCGTCGAGCGAGCTGGCCTGACACGGAGGTGCAGCTTCTGGGCACGCTCGAGGTGGCCAATGTGTTGCTGCTCCGGCGGATCAAACCACGGGCGGGCCTGGTGGTGCGGCGCGCTCGACCGCAGGATCTGCCGGCTATGGTCGCGCTCATGCGGCGGGCCTACGAGCAGCGGCTGTTCGCCCCGCCCATCACTGAGCCCGGCCTGCTCGCCGATGCCCAAGGCCTGCCCGGATTCGGTCTGGAGTGCTACTACCTCGCCTTTCGGGGAGATGAGCTGGTCGGCGCCCTGGGCGCTTGGGACATGGACCCCGTCCGCCGCACCAAGGTGCTGCGCTACGGCTGGCGTGGCCATGCCATCCGCCTGGCCTACCAAGCAGGTGGCTTGGTGTTTCGCTCGGCGGCACCATTGCCACTGCCGGGGCAGTCCTTCCGTGCCTTGACCATTACCCGGATGGCCGTGCCGAGCGCCGATCCGGCCATCTTGGGCGATCTACTGACCGCCGTAGCCAACGACCACCTCGGCCGGGGTTATCACATGATGCACGTGGCCTTCTGCGGCGACGATCCGCTGCGTCCGGCGGTAGCCCCTTTCATGGTGCAGCGTTTCTGTTCCGACCTGTTCGTGATCGGTCGGGGCATCGCGCTCGGCCCTCTGCGTCGGACCTCGGCATGGCGCTCGCCCTACGTCGACCTCCGCTTCATTTGAGAGCCCGGCAGGCGCTGTGGTCAGACTTCCTCATCCTAGGATCCTACTCTGGTCGTAGGTCGAGTCGCGGTCATGCGCCTTCCGCGTTACCATGGTGGTTGGATGCTTCGTCTCACCCTGCGGCTGACTGTTTTTCCCCTCGCGCTGCTCTGCAGCTGCACCTCCATCTCGGGCGTCGACAACTATGTCTTCGACGGCATCGGCGGGAGTGGCGCAACCCACGCGGGCGGTGGCGGAAGCGGCGGAACCGGAGCGAACGGCGGAGGCGGTGAGGGCGGTAAGGGCGGAGAGGGCGGCGAGGGCGGAGACGGAGGGGCCAGCTGCACCGACGAGCGGATCCTCTTCCCCACGACGGACTTCGACCACGTCGTACCGCCCGATGTGTCGTTCCTCCACGTCAAGGCCTGGGGAGGCGGAGGCAATCAGGAGTGCACCAACGACTCGGGGCGCGGCGGTGTTGGTGGTTTCACCGAGGCGATCTTTACGGTCACTCCGGGCACTCCGCTGATCGTCATCGTCGGTCGACGAAAGACTGGGTCGGCGTTGACAACCGAGGAGCAGCAGAGCTTTGGCTTCCCGGGTCAAGGCGCCGGGGGGCTGTCTGGTCTGTTCGAGGGGCCGGCGCCGCTCGCCCACACTGAACGCAGCCGGGCCCTCATCATCGCTGGTGGCGGTGGAGGGGCAGGTGCCTTGGCGGAAAATTGCAACCACGGGCACCCGGGCAATTCCCCCACCAATGCCGGCGGGCAGCTCACTATGTTGGGCGACAAGGGCAACATCAACATCAACAGTGGGGGGGGCGGCTACGCGGGGGGCAATGGCGGCTCGGGGAACATCGATCCCGGTTTCGGAGGCACATGGTACGTCAAGGGAACGGCGCTATCGTCTAGTGAGCAGTGGGGCGAGGCGGGCGACCTTACGGTGCCAGGATCCTTCGATCCTGACTACGAGGGCGACGCGGGCGCTCAGGAGAAGCCCGGCCTGGTGGTGCTGCACTATCTCTGCGACGAGCCGCCGCCGCTGTAAGACGACTGCACGACCAGCACCTGCTTCAACGCTCTCATCCTGCCCGCCGCGATCAGTTTTCTCGTTCGTGGTCGCAAGATGGGGATCTTCATGCAGAGCGACATCAGCGTCATGAGCCACCACTTGCGGTTCCTGGTCTGGGCGAAGTCGTAGAGCCCATGGTCCCGGTAGTAGCGGTGATCCGCGCTCAGCACGGCCCGGTTCTCATAGACCACGTCGCGGAAGACCTTCATCCCGCCAACACCCAGGAAGGTGGGTGGCTCGAACCAGGGGTCCTCGACCCAGCGATCCACCGCCCGCGCCAGACCCTGTAGCTGTTCGGTGATCGCCTCGGGGCGCTGGTCCTCGTCGGTGACGACGCCGAGACGCTTGCTCCGGAATAGCTGGATGTGCGCCTCCAGGATCTCCCGCAGGGTGGCTAGCTGTTGCAGCGGACCAGAGATTATAAAACCCATGGCCTGGCGCTTCTCCAGCGGTCGGTGGCCGTTTCTGAAGTAGCGGTCGATGAAGGTCTTGAAGCGGGCAGAGAAGTAGCGGTCCCGCACCGCACCGGCGTAGATGACCACGTCCGCCGGTAGTACCCGCTCATCGAAGGTGGCGGCGTAGTCGTCCTGGTAGCCACACACGCCGTTTTCCGCGCAGCGCATGCACCCCAGGCAGCCGCCGTCCATTCTCAACTCGCTGAGCTCGAGCCGATCGACGGGCTGGGAGACCGTCCGCTCGAATAGGTCGATCATCCGCGACAGGTTGCCATCCTCGGGCCCAGCATCGCTGATCACCACGACCTTGCTGCTGCCGGTGCGGGCAACCGTCGGGGGCAATGGTGGGTCGTAGGTCGGGGCTGACCACCGGATCGGAGGGAAGGCGGCACGCATCGGCTGCTGCTCGCTCACCTGCCGCAGGAAATCCCTGGCAAAACCCAGCAGGTTTTGGCGGCCCTCATCGGTCACCAGATCCGAGAAGTGGGCAGAGAAGCCTTGCACAAAGGCCATGTCCAGGTCGCAGCTGACGCCGGCGATGTAGTCGTGAGCGGTGTGGTCATAGAAGTGGGCGGAGGTGAAGATGGCGGTGGCGATCTTGCCAGCCAGGGCGGCGCTCCCGTTCCGCTCGAACAGCAGCTCGATGAAGCGCTTCAGCTGCGCGGGGATCAGCATCAAATAGACCGGAGTGCACCAGATGACGGCGTCGGCCTCGGTCAGCGCTTCGACGATGGTCTCGAAGCGGGCCTCGTCTCGCTCGATCTTGTGGATCTCCCGGGCGACCTCCAGGATCTGGAAGCGGTGCCGAGGGAGCTGCTGCTGCAGGTATTGCACGTACTGCGCCGAGGCGCCCCGACACCCTGCTGGGCTGCCGTTGATGACGACGATCTTCATGATTCTCTCCCCATCCGTTCGTTCACTTCGAAGGCGATGACTGCCTGCCCAGCCTGCTTCACCAGCTCCTCCGCCATCGGCATCGGATCGCCATCCAGATCCGAGAGAAAGAGGGTGGCCAAGCCTTGGCTGAAGAACCACATCAGCGCGTGAATGCGACCGAGTTGCTCGTCGGACATGTTCGCCAGCAGCGGCTCGCCTCTCATGCGCTCCAGCGCGAAGCCCGGCGGCGGCTCGCCTCGGCGGAGCGCACCCAGCACCGGGCCCGACAAGGCGACCGCCTGGAACAGCTGCGGCTCCTGCTGGGCGAAGCGAAGATTCCCTAGCCCCATTTGGAGGAAGGGCAACTCCCCATCGCCGATGCTCTCATCGAGCAGGAAGCTCATGGCCACCCGGTTCGCTTCTTCCAACACGTCCGTTCGGAGCTGCTCGATGGACCCATAGACGCGGTAGAGCGGCTGGGTGGAACACCCCAGTTGTTGCGCCACGGATCGGGCAGAGAGGGCGCTCAATCCGCGACTGCGAACAACGGCCATGGCGGCGTCCAGAACTTGTTGGCGAGAGAAGGTGGCCTTCGGCGGCATCTGCAGGTTCCTTTTAGATAACAACTGTTACATAACATATGTTATCCACACTGCGGTCGCTGTCAAGGGGCTCCGTCCGGAGACCTCGT
>JAUVCD010000616.1 GCA_030590865.1 Myxococcales bacterium
CGGGTCTTCGAGGTCGCACGACGAGACTACGGGGGCGTGAACATGGACTTTCGGGCGACCAAGCCCGACGACTTCGCCCTCTACTCGATAGTCGAAATCGGCGGGCCAGACCCGAATGGCATGGGTCTGATGGGCTACGACAACACGCCGGGCAAGGACGACGGCAACCTCCGCCTTCACGATAAGATCGGCGGCGTCAACGCGATCACCCAGCTCGACGGCTACCCAGGCTACGGCGGCGTCTTCGTCGAGTCCCTGTTCGCCTTCAGCATCCACCCAGGCTCACTAGCTCAGTCTGTCGAAGGGGCGGATCCGCTGTTCGACCTGCTATTTGACACCTTTCGCCCAGATCTGGAGGGCAATCCAGTCGCCGCCAGCGAGCTGAACAGCCTGCCCGAGCTGAACGATAGCGACTCCTGCCCGGCAACCGACCGACCGACCCAAGTCGCCTGCGCGGCCCGGGTGCTCGGCTCGCTGATCGGCACCACCACCTCCCACGAAATCGGCCACTCCCTCGGGCTGGCCGATCCAGGCGGCTCGGCCTTTCACAACACCGGTGACTGGCCGGACGCGCTGATGGACTCAGGCCACGCCCGGAGCTTCAAGGAGCGTGCCGAGCTGGCCGGTGAAGGCCCCGGCGCCTTCTGCCAGATCAGCTACGACTATTTGCGGCTGATTATGCCCACCAGTGAGCCCGATCCCATGCCAGTGCGCCAAGACTGCTACTGAGCACTGCTATTAGGTGAGACCGTGAGCGACCAGGACCGCACCAAGTGGAACGCCAAGTTCCGTGACGGCAGTCACACCTCCACCGAGCCATCATCCTTCTTGGTGGCCCAGGCCGCCCAGCTGCCCCAAGCAGGGCGAGCGCTCGACATCGCCGGCGGTGTGGGTCGCAATGCGCTGTGGCTCGCAGCCCGTGGGCTGCACGTGACCATCGCCGACAACTCAGACGTCGGCCTATCGATGGCCCGCGAGCGCGCCGCGGCCGCTCAGCTGCCCCTCCACACCCAGTTGATCGATTTGGAGCTCGAACCGCTCCCGCCTGGCCCGTGGGATCTGGTCGTGAAGGTTCTCTACATGCAACGGTCGCTCTTTGCGGCCATCCCGGACGTGCTTCGCCCAGGCGGCCTGTTGGTGTGCGTCCAACCAACGGTCGAGAACTTGGAGCGCCACCCCAAACCGCCGCGCTCCCATTTGCTTCAAGCTGGGGAGCTGCGCGGCCTGGTCCAGGGGCTCGACATCCTGCAACTCGACGAGGACTGGTCAGTTGACGGCTACCACGACGCCTGTGTGCTGGCGCGCAAGCCAGCGTAATCACTAAGCGCCGGCTGACTGAGCGCCGTATTGGCTCGGCCTGGGCGGCTTCTGGGTCAACTTCGGGGAAGATCCCCAAGGGGCGACCGTAAGACGGATCCTGGGCCGACGACAGCTTGGCCGAGGGACCAGCGCTAGACGCGCCGGTTGGCACTGCCACCAGGCGCCAGCGCTGCAACCTCTCCCACCTGTCGAACCGGAGCTACTCATGAACGACATCAACGCCTTGGAGGACCAGATCGCCAGCTATCGGCAGTGTCGGGTCGCCGTCGGTTTTCTCGGCTTGGTGGCTCTCTTCGTCGGCCTCATCATTCCTGTGAGTCTCACGGGCCGCCTGTGGACCATCGCCGGCGGAGTTGCGTTCCTGCTCGTGGCCGCTGCGCTCGACCGGATGCGACGAAAGCTCGAGCAAGCACGGGACCTGGACCGGGAGCAGGAGCAACAGCGCCGGAAACACTACCTCGAGGCCCGGACTCGGTTCCTCCGCTCTTGGCGACACTCTACTTGCTGACAGACTTGCTGAAGACGCCAGCGCGGCGCAGCTTGCTCCGAGCCTTGCGCACTAGCGTTGGGATGGTCTGTTCGTCATCCGGGAAGACGGCCAAGCCAGCGCGGCACGACAAGGCGGGCGCCTGCTCAGCAAGTCCACCGAGTAGGCGGTCGAGCAAGCCATCGGCGGTGCGCCCGTCGACGTCGGTGAGGGCGATGATGACGGCGTCGTCACCCCATCGAGCGCAGAGATCGTAAGCCCGCAGTCGCTGCGCCACCAGCGTGCCCAACTGGGCCAGGGCGCTCTCGTCGATCGACCAGCCAGCCTCGTCAGCGCGGCGTTCGCGGGGCTCGAGGCTCATGATGCAGAAAGCCACAGTGCGACCCGAGCGGGCGGCCGCAGCGATCATGGCGTTAGCACGATCGACGAAAGCGTGACGACGCAGCACACCGGTGAGCGGATCCTTGTCGGCCACCTCCCGGGCGGAACGATAACGCTGAACGCGAGCGCTGACGCGAACGACCAGCTCGTCCTCATCGACCGGCATGACGATGAAGTCGTCAGCGCCAGCGTCATAGGCAGCGATGCGTGCTTCGGCGCTGCTATTGCTACTGAGCAGCACTAGGGGCACGGCACACCACCGTGGTGAAGCGCGCAGCAGCTTGCACACGTCGAGACCGCTCACGCCGGCCAAATCGACGTTGTAGAGGATGAGATCCGGGGTCGCGTGGGTGAGGTAGTCCAGCAAGGCGTGGGCGTCAGGCAAGGGCTCCAGCCGGAGCTGGGCGGGCTTGAGAACCCCGCTGAGCCCAGCCGCCTCAGCGTCGCCAGCGACAATCACGACGGCAGCCTGCCGTCCGCGCCTCAGCTGCGCCATGGTGGCGGCGGCCTGTCGGACGTGGCGCGGCTTGATGGGCGTGGCGAGGTAGGCGACGCCACCAGCGTGAATCGCATCGACCTGCAGCCCGACTCGATCGTCGGTACATACAAAGCCCGCGGGGAGCCCCTTGCCCGCATCACTGCACAGCAACTCGGTAGCCTCGGCGAAGGCCACGTCAGGATTGACCGGGTCGAGCAGAAAAAGGGCGCCGTCATAATGGTCACGCTCAGCGCGGCGCGCCGCCTCCGCACCATCCTTCACCATCGTCAAAGACACGATCGCCGCAGCGGCAGCTTCCCTCAAGCTTGCCTCGAGACCCTCGTCTTGACCCACGACCACGAGCGACACCGCAGCGCCGTAGGGCAACGGCACATCCACCGCTGGAAAGCTCGGATCGCTGCGCAGACGGCGAGGCTTGGTCGCGCCCCCCTCCTCTGATGGCGGAGCGGCCCCCGCCTGAGCAGCACTGCTGAGCGTCCCTTCGACCTCCATGACGAACTGATAGGCAGAGAAGGGCTTGTGAATGACTCGCTGTACGCTGAGCTCGTCGGTGAGCTTCTTGTAGCTACCGTGATCGAGCCACCCAGCAGCCAGAAGAATGATGGGCAGGCTCGACCCCGTTTGGCGCAGCTTGCTAACCAGCTCCGCTCCCTTCATATCAGGCAGGTCCGTATCGATGATGACGAGAGCGACCGGGTGCCTCTCGAGGGCCACCCAGGTATCGGCTGCGGTACGGGCTTGCACGACCGTGAAGCCCCGGGGGCGCAACAACCCAGCGAGAAAGGAGCGCGACGCGCCGTCTGCGTCGACGACCAGAAGGGTCTTGGCTGAGGCTGTGTCGTTCATGCTCGATGCTGGAGTAACGGTGGTAACCCAGACGGAGACTACCGTCACGCCATCGGAGATCCACCAGCAGCCGCGGCGCCAAGGTCAAGTCCGACGCGGCAGTCGGTGGTGACCCACCAGAACAGCAGTCACCTAGGCCTCGCCAGGGCCAGAGAACCGTGCCTAGCTGGGGCGCGATGAGCGGAGAGAGGCCAAAGGCGCTGCTGTGGGACGTGATGGGCACGCTGGTCTACGACCCGTTCTACGAGGTGGTGCCGGCGTTCTTCGGGATGACCTTGCAGGAGCTGATCGAGGCAAAACATCCGCGTGCCTGGATCGAATTCGAGCTGGGAAAGACAGATGCGCCGACGATGCTCCGACGCTTCTTCCGCGATGGGCGCAGTTTCGACCATCAAGGGCTCGAGGCCGCAATGGTTGGAGCCTACCAGTGGCTCGAAGGAGTCGAGCCACTGCTGGCCCAGCTCTCAGCCGCAGGTTGGGCCATGCACGCCTTGTCCAACTACCCAGAGTGGTACCAGCTCATCGAGGACAAGCTCGGGATCGCCCGTTACGTCGACTGGCGCTTCGTGTCTTGCCAAACCGGGGTTCGCAAACCAGACCTGCAGGCCTACTTGGGAGCCGCCGAATCGCTGGGCTTGGCCCCTAGTCGGCTCCTCTTCATCGACGACCGGCAGGTCAACTGCGGCGCCGCCCGAACGGTAGGCATGGACTCCATTCTATTCGTGGACACCGCGGCGCTGACCGAAGAGCTAGCGCAGCGAGGCATCGCAGCCCATGCCAGGAGCGGGTAGCCCTCCGCTGGAAGGCAGCCATCCCGATCGGGCTCACGGAAGGCTCGACGACGGCACCCGCTACTGCCACGCTGCACCAGTGGACCGGCGGAAGAAGGCAAAACTCGACGCCTGGTTGTGCCGCTTCGGTTTCCGTTGTCCGGCCGAGTATCGGGAAAGCGATCGGCTGATCCGTGAGAGCCGGCGGCTTTATGAGGTTGCTGGACAGCTGAGCCAGTCGACGCCAAGCCCGCTGGATGCAGCGCCCCTGGTCCGCAAGGCGCTGGTCCAGTTGTTTGCCGCCCTGCTGCGGCTCGATGGCCATGAGGTGACCACGTCCGAAGAGTGCCGCAACCAAATCCTCGCTTCTGAGGACCACCGCAAGCTCTTCGCGGAGGTGGTGGACGACCTGCCGTTCTTGGATGAGCTGATTAGCTCTTTCGAGCTGTTGCAGGACGACCAAGAAGGGCCGAGGGACCGCTTCCGGCAACTAATGAAAGCTGTACCGAAGGTCCACCGGAGGGTTCGGGCGCGCTTTGATGCGCGTCTCCGAGCAGACGGAGCCCGCCTGAGACCGACCAGAGCCCTGGTCGGGGCAGCGCTCGTAATGGCAGCAGCCTTCGTGGCTGTGGCACTGAACCGCCATGGGTCCTCCAACCCAACAGCGGAGCAAGCAGCCCATCAGGGAGGACGGCCCGTCGCCGGAGGACCGGACAGCGGAGCGCAGCGCAACTATTTGGGACGCTGCTTCGAGACCACCTTTTTCTCCGATCAAGACTTCCAGACCCCAGTTCACAGCCGTCGAGACTGCCAGATCGCCTTCGATTGGGGGGAGGGCTCGGTGCCTGACGTCCCCTCCCTATCGCCCGACTCGTTCAGCATCCGGTGGGAAGGGGTGCTCGAGCCCCCGCGCTCCGATCGCTACACGTTCCATCTCACCAGTGACGACGGCTCTCGCCTCTACCTCAATGACGAGCTGGTGATCGACAACTGGGGCGCCCACGGCCCGGTGACGGTGAGCAGCACGGCCATCGATCTCTCAGCGAATGCTGAGGTGCCGATCGTCGTCGAATACTTCGAGGTCGGCGGCATCGCCCAGGTCAAGCTGTCGTGGAGCTCCTCTGCCATCGAAAAACAGCCCCTCTCGGGCCAATACATCCGACCCCATCGAGGGGGCCTCCCCACCGGAGGCGCTGGTGAAGCACAAGGACCGGGGGAGACCAACTTCGGCCCCTCTCAGTGCTTCACCGGCCGTTATTTCTTCGGGCGAGACTTCCAGCGGCTGGCCCGCGAACGCCGTGACTGTCGCATCCAGTTCGACTGGGGCGCCGGGGCGGCGCCTGGCATCGACGGCCTGCCGTCAGACGACTTCAGCGTCCGCTGGGAGGGAACGCTCCAGGTCCCGGCGACAGACGACTATGTCTTCTACCTGGGCAGCGACGATGGCAGCCGACTCTATTTGAACGGCGAGCTGGTCGTAGGAGATTGG
>JAUVCD010000946.1 GCA_030590865.1 Myxococcales bacterium
GTTCACCTCGACACGCATGCCCGCAGGGTTGCGGTTGTCGGTGTGCCGACCCTCGATGTAGACGTCGTACTGTCCTGGATTGACGTTGAGCAGGAAGGTCGCCGTGCCTTGGCCTGAGCCGGCTGAGTAAAGGCTGTCACAAGCTTCGTGCTCGGCGAATTGGGCCGTGTAGGCGTAGTTCGTGCAGGTCAGCACCCAGCTCGATCGCGGGGCGAAGGTTCCCTGGGTGTAGTGCTGCTCCGCCGTGGCCGGCGGGTTCTGCGGGTCGGTCGGGCAGTTGGAGGGCGGGGCGGTCGAGGGGCCGCACTCGCACCAGTCGGACTGATGCCCAGTGTTGGCGTTGCAATCCAGGGGCGTGGTTTCTTTTTGGCAACCGGCATCGCCGCCGTAGCTCGCGGTGCACTGCAGCCCCGCCGCGGCGCAGTAGGCCGCGCAGCCGGCGCCGTTGGTGAACACGCCGGCACAGTGGGTGGCGCTTTGGTCGCAGAGCTCGTAGGCCGGGTGCTGAGCGATACCTGAGCAGTCGACTGCTGGCACCTCGGTGCCCCCTGCGCCGCCGCCACCTGGGTCGTCGGGCGGTGGGTCGTCAGGCGGCGGGTCGCCGGGCGGTGGCGCCTCGCCACCCACACCTGGAATCAACGAGCCGCCGGAGCCAAGCGAGCCACCGGAGCCGCCCAGGGCCTCGTCGGACTGAGTAGTCGACGATCCATCCAGGCCAATATTACCCAGGCAACCGACTCCGGCCAGAAGTGCGGTTATCGCGCTTAGAAACAAGGTGTTGTGAGTCTGCATCCTGTCACTCGGAGGACCGTTTGCGATGCCGCCGGTTCATTCTTCCAGCAGTGCTGCAAAATGTGGACCATGGCGGTGGCCGTTGCGCTGCAGCGGCGTCCGGTCCCGTCAGCGCCGGACAGGCTCGCAGCCTGCCGTCTCACCGAGTGATGGCGACGGTCGCCGTATCGCCTGCCGGCACGTCCCACACCAGCAAGCGCCCCGGCTGTCGCTCGACTTGGCAGCCGTCGCAATCGACAGCGTAGCCATCGGGGTAGGCCCGCTGCGGGATGGCGATCTCGGTAGCCGCCTCGATGGCAGGGTCGGGTCGCCACTGGAAGCTGAAGGTGCCGCTATCCTCGGCGTAGCTGAAGCTCACCGGATCGCCGGCGACCTGGGTTGGGTAGGGGCGTACCACCACGTCGAGCAATACGGTCTTCTCCGAGCCATCGGAGTTGAGCAGCCCGTAGCCCCCATCTCGGTCGTAGGCCCAATAGGCCGAGCCAGCCGCCACCGCGCCCTGACCATCGTACTCGGCGTCCATGTAAGCGGTGATGCCTGGACTGTCGGCGGTGCCGCCGTATTCGCCGATCCATAGCGCCGCGCCGAGCATGGTGGCGTCGTCTTGCAGCTCGGCGATCTTGGTGATCAGCGCGACTCGGCGAGTCTCGTCGAAGCCCTTGCCCTGCTCAGCCTCGATGTCGTAGGCGTGAGGTGAATAGACGACGTTGGGGAATGGGAAGGGCGTCAGCCCAGTGGGCAAGCCGATGTTGCGCCGGGCGCTGGGCTCGAGGAAAGCGATCCAACCTGGGGCGGCTTGGCGCACCGTCGGCACGACTCGCTCGTAGAAGGCTTGGAGCTTCTCCTCTTCGAAGCTGAGCAAAGCCGATCCCCAGTGGGGCTCGTTCATGACGTCGAAGCCGACCACGGCTTGGTGATCGGCGAACCGCTCGGCGACTCGACGCCAGGCTGCGGCGTAACGTCCGATGAGCTCAGCGCTGTTCCACAGATTGTCGAAACAGGCGATGACATGTTCGTTCTGGTAGTTGAGAAACCACGGCGAGATGGGCTCGAAGGCGTCGTAATGAGCTTCATCGCAGGTCCAGCGTGGGGCGCCGTCGCCGCCGAAGCCTTCGCCATAAACGTCTTGGTGCATGTCGAGCACGACATGGAGGCCTGCTTGTCGAGCCCAGTCGAGGCGCAGCTCGACTTGGTCCAGGTAAGCCTCGTCGTAGGACCCTGGGGACGGCTCGATGGCGGCCCACAGGATGAGGAGGCGTATCGAGTTCATCCCCCACTCGTCTCGCACCCGCTGAAAATCAGGGAGCTGGTGGAAGCCGAAGTAGGGTGCCGTCTTGTGGGCACTGGCCAGGTTGACGCCCCGGAGGATGACGGCGCGGCCATCGGGCGCTCGCAATGCGCCGCCGCTGACGTGCCAGCCTTCAGGGCGCGGTGGCGGCACCGGATTCAGCCCCGACTCGAGGTCGCCGCAGCTCGTGGCCAAGCTAGCGAGCAACGCGGCGGCGGCGGTCAGTCCTCGCGCCAAGCGCAGCTGATGAGGTGCAGGTGTGGCCAACATGCCTCTGGGCCGTTAGCAGCTCGGCGCGGCGGCGTCGCTGACCGGGTCGTCGTTGCGTCGTGCATGGCGGCCGGCGCACCGGCGCTCAGCCGCCCCGACAAGCTGGCTCGAAGGCCCCGTGCTACCGTCGGCCATCGTCATGAATCGCTCATCGGTCCGCGCCCTTTCCGTCTGCGCCATTTCCATGGGCGCCCTCAGCGCCGTCGGTTGCGAGGATCCGCCGCCACCATTGGGCGCCACCTTGCCGCTGCCCGAGCCGCTGTTGAGCAGGGACGGGTTCTGCAAGCTCGTCTTCGAAGCGCCGCGCCGACACCTGGAAGCCCGCTGCTCGGCGGACGAGAAACGTGGTCCCGCCTATCGGTATCTCGTCGGGCGGGCCGCGCGACTGGCCACCCAGTGCAGGGACGACTGGGGCTTCGACGGGACGCGTGTGCAGCTGCC
>JAUVCD010000216.1 GCA_030590865.1 Myxococcales bacterium
GGAGCGCGCTCGGCGCCGAGCGCTGACAAGTGCCGCGTTCCGTGGACCGATCAGCCCGGGCAGACGCCCAACTATGGGCTGGTGAAGAGATCACCTTTCGGCAATTCCGTGCCGCCGGCCATCACGGGGATGAACATCGAGCTCGGTATGCGTAAGACTACTGGCGGCCCCACCTTCGTCATTGGACAACGCAAAGAGGGCACTCGGGTGCCGATGGTTGCGGCGCAGGACGGCAAGAAGACCTCATGGAAGCAACGGGTCCCGGGCGTGGACCCACTTACCGTGCAGGAAGGAGCCCCGGGGCCTGCGGCCATTTCGGGATCCAAGCTCTTCATCGCCTACCGATTGAAGGATCGTGAGGTGGGCTGGCGGCTAGCCTGCTTCAAGACCTCTGACGGGGAGCGCCCGTGGGATGTTGCGGTGCCGAAGAGCAAAACGGGCGATGTGCGTTCCGTCGTGGCGTCCAAGCGCTACGTCTTCGTGGGCCACTGGACCTACCTGTCCGTATTTTCGCGCAAGACGGGGAAGCTCAAGTACCAGCTCGGCCGCTGGATGTGAGCAAGCGCTAACGCGCCGCTGGAGCGGTCGCCTCGCTGACGGCTGCGCTGCACTTGGGCGCCGAGTCGCCGTTACCCGCCGCAGCCTTTCAAGCAGGCCTCGTCGACTGACGTCTCGTCACCGGTGTCACGATTGCGCTCGCTGCACGCCGCCCGACAGTCTTCCAGCGTGGCCGCCCGGGACGACAGCCGGCCGATGAAGTCTAGATAGCCGCCTAGCGGGCACGACTCGATGCCGGCGCGGATCGCTGTAGCTCTCAGCAGATCGCCCTGCTCCAGTACTGAGGCTTGCAGAATCGTCTCGAAGTACAGTCGGTGAGCCGCCTGATCGGTGACCTGCTGCCCCAGCCAGCTGTTGAGGGTCTGCGCCTTGTCCATGAAAGGGAACAGCTCGATGGCTCCCGAGCGGGTCTCGGCGAAACAAATGTCCTCCACCCCTGCCCGGTAGTCTGGCCCGCTCCCGTCTGGTGAATCAGCCCCGCCGTTTGCCGAGCAACTCGCCACCACCCACAGCATCCAAGACCACCGCATCGCCCGCAAAGCTAGCACGCGGCGACGCCTAGCTGAGTCACGATCTCGAATGGGAGGCGAGTGTCTCAATGGCGTGAACTGACGAGCCTGCGTCGCTCTAGCAGAGGCAATTGGGCTGCTCCCGCCCTGCTCACTCGCGCCCGTCGAGCAGGTGCTGAACCAGGTCGAGATAGGTGACCATGCCAACCAGGTGCTTCTGTCGGTCGACCACTGGGAGGACGCCGACTCGATCGTCGAGAAAGCACCGCGCAATGGTGTAGAGCGAAGCGTTCTTGCTGACGCAGGTGGGATCTGGGGTCATGGCCGCGGCTACCGTCAGCCCGTATTCGTCGGTCGCCGGGTGGCCGGTGGCGATTCGCATGGGGTCGCCTAGCACCGCTCGCAAGCTTCGCTCGGTCAGCATCCCGACCACGCAGTCGTCGGCATCCACCACCGGCACCTCGCGAACTTGCTCACGGACCATCGTGGCGACTGCCTGGTCGAGCGCGTCGTCGGCGGAGACGGAGGTCACGCTACGTTGCATTACCGTCTTGGCCGGTGCGGTCCGATCGTTGCTTGGTGGGGCTACGTCCCGGCCCCGCTCGGCCAAGATGTCGGTGGAGGTCAAGATGCCGACCAGGCGGCCGTCGGCGACGACGGGCAACGAGCTGATGCCCAGATCGGCCATCCGCGCCGCGGCGTCGGTGATGACGTCGCTCGGCGTGGCGGTCTCCAAGGAGGTCGTCATGGCGTCACGCACCGGGCAGTCGCGCAGTGCTGGGAAAGCCCGGGTGATGCGCTCAGGCAAGAGATCACGCTCGCTGACCAGCCCCACCAGGCTCTCGCCTTCGACGACCGGGAGGTGGCGAATCCCGCCGTAGAGCATCAGCTCGAGCGCCGCCCCGACGGTTTCGTCAGGGCCCACCGTGGTGGGCGGCGTGGTCATCAGGTCGCGCACCGTGTCGGTGCCGGGGTGATTGCTCTGGCTCATGCTGCTCGTTTCTCCTGGTGTCGTCGTCGCAAAAATATGAGGCCAAGCAAAGCAGCGAAGGTCCAAGTGCCGGTGCGGCCACCTGCCTGGCGGCAGCCACAGCTGCCCTCGAGGGGCTCGTTCGGCGCTTCGGCAGGGGGAGTGGACGGTGGCGGCGGGGGCGGCGGTTCGTCGACCGCACACTCCGAGTCATCCTCATCGATGTCCCCGTCGCAGTCGTTGTCCACCGAGTCGTCACAGACTTCTTCCGCCCCAGGATGGACATCCGGGTCGTCGTCGTCGCAGTCATCATCACAGGCGAAGGCCGAGTCGCCGTCCAGGTCGTCCTCACCGTCGAGCAGCTCGCCGTCGCAGTTGTCGTCGACGCCGTTGCACACTTCTTCGGCCTCTGGGTGCACGGCCAGATCGTCGTCATCACAATCCTGACCACCACAATCGACGTCGTAGAAGGTGTCGTCGTCGAGATCGATACAGGTGCAGTAGAGGCCTGCGGCAGCGTAGCCAGCGACGATCCCCCAGCCGTAGTCGTTGTCTGGCGTCGTGGCGTTGCTCGCCGTCGAAGTGAGCAGCTCGTGCATCTCCGCGGGGGCGAGGTTGGGATGAGCCTGGAGCAACAGCGCCACGACACCGGCCACCATGGGAGCGGCGCAGCTCGTCCCGTTGACCTGCTCGTAAGCAGTGGTGGAGCCAGGCGTGACGACCCAATTGGCCACTCCCTGGGCGCAGACGTCAGGCTTGAAGCGCCCATCAGCTGTCGGGCCACGAGATGAGAAGTTGGCGAGGTTGCCGTCGCCATTCACCGCGCCCACGGCGATCAGCCCATCGGCATCCGCCGGCGCGCCGATGCTGGTGGGGCCAGGTCCGCTGTTGCCCGCCGAGGCGACCAAGACCATGCCGTTGGCGATCGCCACCGTGGCGGCCAGACTGGTGACCGCCGTCTGTCCGTCCATATCTTCAGGGGCGTACCAGTTGATGTAGCCCAGTGACGACGTGGCCAGATCGGCGCCCAGCGCTTCCGCCCACTCGATGCCCTCGACCCACCAATCCTCCTCGATGGGTTGCTCCTGGGTGACGTCTTCGGTCTTGGCGAGGATGACCGACACCGCCGGTGCCACACCCCAGTAGTCGCCAGGCTTCAGGCCGGCCAACAGGGACAGCACCATGGTGCCGTGGTTGTGCTGATTGGACGCGTCGCCTGGCTCATTGGCCGGGTTGCCGTCGTTGTTGATGAAGTCGTGCTGGTCCAACACCGTGAGGCTGGCGAAGGCCTCGTGGTCGAGCACGAAACCGGTGTCCAGCACGGCGGCGACTACGCCACTTCCGTCGAGCCCGCAGTTGTGTAGCTGATCGACCTCGATGATCTCGAGCTGACTCGCCGACAGGCCATAGTCCTCCCGATCACCGCTTGCCGGCGTGGGTTCGACGCACTGGTCAGCCAAGTGGGGCGGCGCCATCGATCGCTGCCGACGAGCCACCGGCAGCGTGCCGGTCACATAGGGCAGTGCCTCGATGATCGCCAGCTGTTGCGGCTCGACCAGCACGCTGATGGCGTTGAGCCACCGCGACGTGGCTCGGTGACTGGCGCCGGTGGCCAAGACGCCGTCGCGATAGGTCGGAAAGACCGTCAGATCGCGGCGGTCTAGGCCACCATCGGCGCGTACCCGTTGTCGTCGCGTCAGCGCCCGGGGCGTCAAGGTCGCGGCTCGCTGTGCCAGGGCCTGATCGATCTCGCCAGCGGCCACCCCTTTGTCTCGAAAAAAGACCCAGGTCGGCTCACCCTCGTCGGCGAGCGTCGTCCCTGGCGCCATCGCCAGCGCGGCCGCCATGATGCCAAGCCACCGGTGCATCCTACGAGGATCGCGGGATCGACGATGAAATGCAAAGACTGGTTGGCCTGCCGGTGCGGCGGCGGCTCAGTACCCGAGAAACACCGTATCGGTTGCCCCGTAGGCGGCCTTCATGACCGCCTCGAAGTAGTCGGGCATGTACTTGATCCACAGCTTGATGGGGATCTCGTCGATGTGGTCCGACGGGTGCCTGCGCAGCACCAGCATGTGCTCGAGCAAGGCAGCGATGTTGCGAGCCAGCGAGCCCCGGTACTGCTGGTCGTCCCGCTGCGCCAAGATGCGCTCCTCATGCATCGCTCGGCCAATCTCGGACTCGAGGCTCTCTTGGTAGTTGGTGATGATGAGCTCGATCACCAGCTGATCCTCCGCCTCCCGGATGAACCGCCCGTAGGCCTCGGGAATGTCCAGCGGGTTGAGTCCCCGGTCCGCGAAGGCGTCGAGGGTGGGCCCCACCGGAGGCTGGGCCGCCAAGACTTCTTTGTCGATGCGGTATTTTAGGGTGATGTTGAGCGCGTTGTATTTGCCCGAGTGAAGCTCGTACTCCAGAATCTCGATGCGCGGATGAGCCCGTAGCAGCTTGGTGAGCTGGGCCACCTCGCGGTCCTCGACAATAGCCTTGATGCCGAAGACATCGTTGATGTCGAGCAACGGCATGTCGTCGAGGAAGGTGCCAATGCGGAGGCTCTTGACGATCCGTCGTTCGGCGTGGGCGAACTCCTGGGTCTGTTGGTGTTGGGGTGTGACCAGGCGGTCCACCGGGACTCCGAGCCCCTCGGCGCGCTCCTGGGCTAGCCGGTTCGCTTCGTCTTTGATGCGCTGAAAGGTGTAGTCGATGATGCGCCGGCTCGATTTTTCGGCGATACGCTTGAAGCGCTTGCGCCGTGTCGAGCCGATGATTCGAGGCTTGCCGCCGTTGGGCTCGAAGTAGATGCGCCCATCGAAAGGAGTCTCCCGGTAGAAGTCTTGGGGGAACTTCCGGTACCGCCCGACCATCTGCTTGATACGCGGATTCACGTAAAGTGGGTTGTCTACGAAGAAGTCCTTCAAGACGCCCTTGCGGTTCACGGGCAAGCTCTGCACCTTGCGGCCCAAGAGTTGCTCGAACAGGTCGGTGGCCACTTCGTCGAGCACGATTCGAGACAGGTGGCCGTTGAAGCTGATCAGCTCCTTCAGGTTGCGCACATCGGTGGGCTGCAACCGGTCCACCATCCAGCGACCGATGATGTCGGCGAGGGTTAGCCGATGAAGGAGGCTGTTGAAGCGGATCATCTCAGGCAGCCTGGTGGCTCCAGCCCCCGGGCCAGAGGAGCGCGTGGTGACATGGAGCCCAGGACCTGACAAGCCAAATTCGTCGCTCCCCGGTGAGGCGGTCGCGCCGGGCGGGCCGGGCTCACAGCCCCGACCTGGCTTGTGAGGGCCGCCAGCTTCGGTTATCGACCAGGCTATGGACAAGACCATCCATCCCTTGGCCGGCAAACCGGCCCCCCGTTCGTTGCTGGTCGACGTGCCCCAGCTGGTCAGCGCCTACTATGCCTTGCGCCCCGATCCGGCCGAGCCGACCCACCAGGTCGCCTTTGGTACCTCCGGTCATCGCGGCAGCTCGCTGGACCACCGCTTCAACGAGCACCACATCCTGGCGGTCACTCAGGCGATTTGCCACCACCGAAGCCAGGCGGGCATCGACGGACCGCTGTTCATCGGCATCGACACTCACGCCCTGTCGACCCCAGCCTTCTACACGGCCCTCGAGGTGCTGGCCGCCAACGAGGTCGAGGTACGGATCGACGCCGAGCTCGGCTACACGCCAACGCCGGTGGTGTCTCACGCCATCCTGGGTCACAACCGCGGGCGGGATCGCGGGCTGGCCGATGGCATCGTCATCACCCCCTCCCATAATCCGCCTGCTGATGGCGGCTTCAAGTACAACCCGCCCCACGGAGGTCCAGCGGATGGCCAGGTGACCCAGCTCATCGAGCAGGCGGCCAATGCGCTGCTTCGCGACGAGCTGCGAGGGGTTGTGCGGATCCCCTTCGAGCGCGCCCTGGCTGCGTCCACCACTAGGCGGCACGATTACATTGGTCCCTATGTGGCCGATCTGAGTCAGGTTGTGGATCTCGAAGCGGTGGCTCGCGCGAAGCTCAAGCTGGGCGCCGATCCCCTTGGAGGCTCTGGGGTGGCCTATTGGCGGCCCATTGCCGACCGCTATGGGCTCGATCTCGAGGTGGTCAACGACGTGGTCGATCCCACCTTCGCATTCATGCCCCTCGACAAGGACGGCAAGATCCGAATGGACTGCTCCTCGCCTTACGCCATGAGCGGGTTGGTCGCTCTGGCCGAGCGGTTCGACGTGGCCTTTGGCAACGACACGGACAACGACCGGCATGGCATCGTCACGGGCCAAAGTGGTCTGCTCAACCCGAACCACTACTTGGCGGTAGCGATAGACTATCTGTTCCAGCACCGACCTCACTGGCCCCAGAGCGCGGCGGTAGGCAAGACTCTGGTGTCGAGCGCCCTCATCGATCGGGTGGCCCAGGCGCTCGGGCGTGAGCTCAGCGAAGTGCCTGTTGGCTTCAAGTGGTTCGTCGACGGGCTGGGCGACGGCAGCTACGGCTTTGGCGGGGAAGAGAGCGCCGGGGCATCATTCCTCCGCAAAGATGGCACGGTTTGGACGACCGACAAGGATGGCTTCATCCTCGCTCTGCTGGCCGCTGAGATCATGGCCGTCACCGGCAAAGATCCGGCGGAGCATTATCAGCGGCTAGTGCAAGCTCATGGCGCGCCCCAGTACCGCCGCTTCGATGCTCCAGCGACCGACGCTCAGAAGGGCCTACTGAAGAAGCTATCGCCCGATCAGGTCGTTGCCGAGACCCTGGCCGGCGAGCCCATCGAGGCCAAGCTCAGTCATGCGCCAGGCAACGGCGCGCCCATTGGGGGGCTCAAGGTCGTGGCCGCGAACGGCTGGTTTGCGGCCCGCCCCTCCGGTACTGAGGCGATCTACAAGATCTACGCCGAGAGCTTCAAAGGTGAGCAGCACCTCGGGCAGATTTTGGACGAGGCCTGCGCCATGGTAGGCGACGTCTTTTCGGCGGCAGGCGTCGGCTGAATCGAGCCGCGCATCATTGGTAGAGGAAGACGCCCCGCAGATCTTCGGTGCGCGAGATGGGCGCGCCGCCGTTCTTGATCGATGTGGCCCGGAATTGATAGAGCAGGCCGCTCTCGAGCGCCGGGCCGCCATAGTCGACCTCGACGGTGCTGCTGCCGCTCACACCGGGAATGGCGAGATCTTCCCACACCAGATTGCCGAACACGTCGTAGACGACCACCTCATAGTGGTCCTCACTAGAATCGTCACCCCAGATGAAGGTCGGGGTGCCGCTCACCACCTCTTCGCCGTCAGGGGACACCACATCGAGCGAGCCGGTGATCTTGAACCCCTCGGCGATCTCTTGGTCCCCCCCTGAGACGGTGATGCGCACCAAGTCGGTGCCCCCGATGCTGGTATCAGGATCGCGAACCAGGAAATCATTCTCGAAGGCCGCCAGCACGACGTAGTTGCCATCCGGCACGTTGGGGATGCTCCACTGACCGGTCACCTCACCAGCGCGCAGCCCTGGCGGCGTCTCACCGCTGGCGACCGCCTCGATGAAGGTCTCGTCCACCACCAGAATGACCGAGGTGTCGTCCCCATCGCCGGGATTGACGATCTCCACCTTGCCGCTGATCACCGAGAGCGCTTCGCCGAGCAGCGCAAGATCTACGCCCTCGGTGGTCTCTCCGGCGGTCACGTCGGCGCTGGCGGTCTCGAGCTGCAGACCCGCTTTGTAGCCCTTCACCGATACTGTGCCGGCCGGCACGTTGAAGACCGTATAGGTGCCATCGAAGGCGGCCAGACCGGTGACGCCGCCCCCTTGTTCCACGTGACCCCCTGCAACGATCAGCGTGCCGGTGGCCCCATCGGCCAGCACGGTACCGCTGATGGTGCCGAGCCCACTGGTGTCGTCCAGCGGTATCAGACCGATCTCGGTAGCCGTCGTCTCGAGGGCCGGCGGGTCACCGGTGGCGGCGGCGGTGTCGAAGGGTATGGCGATCCGGGGTGGTCGTGGGAAGGTCAGATAGCCGTCGGCATCGGCCCGCAAGGCGACCCGGTTTTCGGCGAGTGAGCCGTCCTCGGTGCGCGGGGTGAGCACCACCAGCTCGTAGTTGCCATTGGCGTCGGTGACGGCAACGTCCGACACGGCCACGTTGTTGGCGTCTCGCGCCGCGACATGGGCTCCTTCGATGGCGGCATCGGTCGTCAGATTGAAGACCAGCCCGCGCACCGTCACCGGTGGGAAGCAACCATTGTTGCCGTCCACGACCTGTTCACAGACCTCCCCTTCCGCGCAGCCCGTCTGTCCCCCTGGTGAGCAGAAGCAACCTGACGCCTCGCCCTCGACGGGCTGGCACTCGAGGCCGTCCTCGCAGCCACTGTTGTCCTCAACCGAGCAGTAGCAGCCGGTCTTACCGTCCGGCCCCTCTTGGCACACCAACCCATCGGCGCAACCTGAGTTGCTGCCTACGGTGCACTCACCATCGGTTTGCTCTTCGTCATCATCGCAGCTCACTGCGAAGAGGGCGATCAGCAGCCACACCATCCAGAGTTGCGAGCCCAGCTTTCGTCCGGTCATGTCTCCAGGCTAACGCTTCGCTGTCGTCCATGCCAAGTCGCTCCGATGGAGTGGCCCGAATCTCGGCGCGGACTGTCGCGGGTCTAGCGGAGCGCTCAACGGCGGCCAGCATCGAGGGCGGCCAGCTCCTCGAGCGCCCGGCGCGTGTCTCGCTGTCCGGTTCGCGCCTCGGCGACGCAGAGTGCCGTCTCGGCCCGCACCTCGAGGGCGTGTCGATAGCCGGTGCGGGCATGCCTCAGGTGCTTGCGGGCCCGATCGGCCAACGAAGCGCGTTGCTCTGGTGTCAAGGCGGCAGCTTCGGCGAATAGCTGCCCAGCGGCGGCATCGAGTTGGGCCAGCTCGACCAGACCGCAACGGAACATGGATCGCACGCCCCACACGTGAACCAGGCCATAGGCCTTGCGAGCGTGGGCCAGCTGGCGGTTGAGCCGGCCGTCGAGTTGCTCGGCCTCCTGGCGACTGGTCGGCGCGGCCAGCAAGTTGCGGACCCGCATGGCCTCTACTCGGCCCAGCAGTAACAGCGATCGCGCGCCTAGTGCCGAGACCGTCTCGTTGGGGCGCACACCTCGATCAAGCAGCTCGCGAAGCACGGCCTTGGCTTTTCGCACGGCTTGCTTGTCTCTGCGGGCGGCAAGCTCATCCTCTGCCCCTTGGAGCTGAGCCTCGAGACGCTGGCGGTCCGCTGTGCTCAGCAACACGCTGTCGGCGAAGGCGGAGGCCAAGGCGACGCTGGGTTGCGGTGCCGGTGGCAGGGGGCTCGGTTTGCGGATCTGAACGGTCGCGGTGGTCACCGACATCTGGGGGAGCGATGCCAACTGCACTGGCGCAGGCTGTTGCCACCAGAGCGCCGCGGTCAGGGCGACGCCAAACGCCGTGCCGATCAACAAGGCTCCGCTCAGGGGCAGTCCCAGCCGGGCGGCCTCGGCGCTGTCATGGGTCGCGGGGCGCAAGGTGGCTCCCGGAGTGCGATCGAGGCCATCGATATGCTCGAGCTCGCTCAGACTCATCAGCTGAGTGGCCAGCTGGCCGCTCAGCGGGGATTCGTCATCTATTTCGGCGAAGCCCAGCTCCTCGCCGAGGTCCAGCGGGAGCGCAGTGATTTCTGGGGCTTCATCCTGCGGCGGAATGGACAGCTCGCGCAACCGCGCCAGCTTTGCCTGGGCTCGTGGCGGGGCGAAGGGTTCGAGTAAGTCAGCCAGCTCGACCACCGTCTGCACCCGGTCGTCAGGGAGTTTGCGCAGACAGCGCAGGATGATTTCTTCTAGCGCCTCAGGGGCATCAGGACGAACCGCCCGCAGCCGGCATGGCTCGTCTCGCAGAATGGAGCTGTAGAGCTCGGCGAGGCTTTCGCCAGCGAAGGCCGGCTCAACGGTGAGCAACTCGAAAAAGGTGACCGCCAGCGACCAGACGTCGGCTCGATGATCGACGTCGCGGCTGCAGGCAAGCTGTTCGGGAGACATGAACACCGGCGAGCCCAAGACGGCATTGGTGCGGGTGAGGGGATCGGGCGCTTCCGATGCGGCCAGCGCCTCTTTCGAGACGCCGAAGTCGAGCAGCTTGGTGATCGGCGTGCCGTCGCTGCCCTGGGTGAGGAACAGGTTGGCGGGCTTGACGTCTCGATGCACGATTCCGCGGGCGTGAGCGGCGGCCAAGGCTTCGCAGGCCTGCAGCACGACCTCAACGGCGTCCTCGATGCTCAGCGGGCCGTCCTCGTAAATTACGTCAGCCAGATCGCGTCCCTCGAGCAGCTCCATCACCATATAGGGGCGCCCGCTATCGAGCTGTCCCACGTCGTAGACCCGCGCCACGTGCTCACTGGGAATGCGGGAGGCTGCTCGGGCTTCGCGCATGAAACGCAGCCGCGCCATGGCTCCGGCACCTGGTCGCAGCACCTTGATGGCCACCGCGCGGCCCAGCTCGATGTGCCGAGCCTTGACCACCAACCCCATGCCTCCTTCTCCGAGGCACGACTCGACTCGGTATTTGCCGGCGAGCACTTGCCCGGTCAGCATTGAGTCGGGGTTTTCGATGGCGTCCATACTGGGGGCCCGTGGCCGCGTCGGAGTATATGCATCGGGCATTTCAGGTCCGCCTTTCCTGCAATACGCACAATGTCGCAGAATGTGCGACGTTGCAGCGATTGCCTGCCTGGTGTGCGGATCGGCTCGCGCCGTACCTTTGGCCTCGTCACTGCGCTTATCGAAGTCTGCGCACTCGCCACTTGGCCACCACCATTGCGTGGCCGGCGGCTGTGCTACCCTTTGCGGGGTGAAGCATGAGAGCTTGGAGCTTGATTTCGGTTCTGTCGGTGGTGGCCGGTGCCGGTCTGGTGATGGGTGCTTGCTCGTCTGACGACACCAACACCAGCGTTGGCGGAGGGTCGACGACGTCCTCGGGTACGGGCAATGCTGGTGGACAGGGGGGTGACGGGGCTTCCGGAGGGTCGAGCGGCACCGCCGGTGGTGGGGCTGTGGGCGGTTCGAGCGGCACTGCGGGTGGTGGCGCTGCAGGCGGCTCGAGCGGGACCGGCGGCGCTGGCGGCGCTGGCGGCGGCGGAACACCCTGCGAGTCTAGTGATTGCGCCACCTGCATGCTGAGTCAGTGCGCCACCGACTATTGCGCGGCCGAAATTCAGGTCTGTCAGGCCAACCAGGACTGTGCCGATCTCTACGGTTGCATCACGGCCTGTCCGAACCAGACCTGTGCAGATGGCTGCCATCAGCTCTACCCCGGCGGCGTTACCGATCTCTACGCCATGACCAACTGCGCCGCCTGTGACTCGATGACCTGCGCCCAAGACTGCGCGCCGGCCTGTCCCTTGACGGCCCCCACACCGACCAGCTGCGATGTGGCCAACTGCGACACCTGCACCGCCAGTCAGTGTGCTCTCGATACGTGCGCCCTGCCGCTACAGATCTGTCAGGCCAACGTCAATTGCACTGCCCTGTACAATTGCATCACCGGCTGCACGGATCAGATCTGCGAGAACTCCTGTCATGTCCAGCATCAGGACGGCATTGTCGATCTCTATGCAGCCTATGACTGTTTGGCCTGTCACCCGGCGGCCTGCTCCCAGGATTGCTCGTCCATCTGCCCCATCACAGCGCCGACTGTCGTGGGCTGCAACGTCGGTGATTGCACCACTTGTGCGAACAGCCAGTGTGCTGCTGCGGTCTGCGCCACCGAGGTGGCGACCTGTCAAGCCAACCAGGCCTGCGTCAACCTATACCAGTGCTACCAGAACTGCAGCACACCTGGCTGTTTCAACGTGTGCGACAATTTGTTCCCCGCCGGTCTCACCGATCTAAACGCCATGTATGCCTGCATGATGTGCAGCCCCACCACCTGCTCCATTGATTGCGCCACCAGCTGCAATTGATTGAGCTGGCGCCGAAGAGCTCGAGCCGGGCCACGACGACCGGCTGCTCCGGCAAGGGAATTGGTGGTATGAGACAGCCATGCGGCATGCGTTGTTGATCACCCTCATCGCCCTGCTCGGCTGCGGTGGCGGAGCCCCTTGGACGCCGGCGTCACCCACCCCTCATCCCCTTCCAGAAACGCTCATCGACGGGGACGGTAGCGAGCCGTCGGCTCCCAAGCTGCCCCCAGCTGCGGAGACTCACGGGGCTGTCGTGCTCCAGGGCACGCCACCCATTCCCGCTGCGCTGAAGCAACGGCTGGCCCGCTACGCCAACACGCGCCGTGCCATCCTGGGGGCCATTGCTGATGATGGCGGCAGCATCGTCATCACCACCCGGTTTGGTCAGACCGCCCAAGCCCATCTGCTACGGCAGCCCCTCGGTGCCCGTCGACAGCTCACCTTTCGCGACGAGCCGGTGAGGGATGTGAGCTTCGTTCCGGGTAGCGCCACGGCTTTGACCTACCGCAGCGACGTCGGGGGCACCGAAACCTATCAACTGTTTCACGCCGATCTGAACGCGAGGCGTACCGTCCGCTGGACCGATGGCAAGAGCCGTCACGGTGACTACCGCTGGTCTCATGACGGCCAGCGCATCGCCTTCACCAACAATGCTCGCAACGGCAAGGACATGGACGTCTACCTGGGCGACGGTGTCACGCCAGCCAAGACAAAGCTACTGCTCGAGCGGCAGGGGCATTGGGTCCCCCTCGACTGGTCTCGGGATGGCCAACAGCTGCTGCTGTCCGAATATATCTCCATCAATGATTCGCGCCTCTACGTGGTGGACGTGGCGACCAAGAAGGTCACTTGCATCTCCCCCGAAGCGCCCCGCGCCTCTTATCGCGCTGCCCTCTTCGACCAAAGCGGTAAGAACGTCTATCTGGCGACGGATCGAGAGGGCGAGCACGTCGAGCTCTACGAGGTCGGCATCGCCAGCGGCAAGCACCAGCCTCTCAGCCGCCACCTCAAGTGGAACGTCGCCGAGCTGGCCCTTTCGTCCGACGGCCGCACCCTGGCCTTCACGGTCAATGAGGGTGGGTGGGGTACCCTTCGATTGCTCGACACCCGCACCGGTCGCGAGCTGCCCAAGCCGGCGGTGCCCAAGGGTATCGTGATCGGCTTGCGTTTCGCGAGGGGGGCGCCGGTACTCGGCTTCA
>JAUVCD010000531.1 GCA_030590865.1 Myxococcales bacterium
ACTGCGACGACATCGACCCAGGCTGCCACGTGCTCAGCAGCGGGCTGCTCCCCCCGTCGCCGTTCTAGCAGGCTCTCGCCAACCGGCGTCTATTGGGAGCGGGATGGCTTGACGTCGAGCTCTTGCCACGCCTTGTCGGTCAGGCTCACGCCGGTCGCTAGCCTCAGCGCGCGGCGCGGCTGGGGACAGTCGCCGCATTCGGGGCTGCACCAGTCAGTCGGCATCCCGTCACCGCCCACCTGATACCGGCATGGTCGGCCATGGGGACAGGAATGAGCCGCCACATTCTGATTGACCGTCGCGCCACACAGCTGGCAAGTGCGGGTCTTGGCCATTGATGCCCGATACCACGGTCCCGTCGCCGCGGCCTGGCTCTTGTCCGGCTCAATCGCGACGCCCTTCCCGCTCCTGCGGCGGTCCTGCTGCATCAGCGCTAGGAGGCTGCTCGAGCAACTGCTTGACCGCTTTGAAACGCTCGTTGGGGACGGTGATGGCGAGATTGTAGTGGACGATGAGCCAGCGGTTCTCACGCCTGATGACCACCCCGCTGCCTCGCGCCGGCCCGAGGTTGGGGGTGTCCAGATCCTCGTCGAACCAGGCGGCGTGGCCATCCTTCGTCAGGCTGATATCGCGGCGCACCGCCTGAAAGCTCCAGGCCTTGCCCTTGGCGAAATGGGGGTGAGCAAACTGTCGAAAGGCGGCTTTGTCCCACCGCTCAGTCGCATCGGTACCGAGAAAGACTGCAGCCTCGCTCAGCTGCGCGAAATAGGCCTCCTCGTCAGCTCGCCCAGCAGCAGCATGCCAGGCGTCGAGCAACGCTCCGATGGCGACCACGGCTGCAGCGCGCTCTGTTGAATCCAGTACCGCTGGACACTGTGTTTCCTGCTGGGCTTCCCGCTGGGCTTCCCGCTGGCCCGGCTGCCCGACCTGCCGCTGGACGGGCCCCTGTGGGGCACAACCCACCAGGCTGAAGACAATGAGGCAGGCCGTGGTCAAACGGATGGCAACCATGGTCAGCCAACTAGCGCGGACCGCAGCGGCCGTCAGCTGTACTAGGCTATGGCCATGGTCACCCCGGACCGCCCTCGCCCGACCGTCCTTTGCGTCCTCGCCGGCTTCGGCGACCGACCCGATCAAGAGGGCAACGCCATCGCTCTGGCCAAGACGCCAGCCCTCGACGCCCTCGTCGCCGACTGCCCGAGCACCGTCCTGGACGCCGCCGGCAAAGCCATCGGCCTGGCCAAGGGGCAGCCGGGCAATGGCGAAGCCGGCCACCTGACCCTGGGCAGCGGCAGGCCTCCCATCAGTGAGCGAAGCCGCATCGACGAAGCCATCGACAGCCGCCGGCTGGGACATCGACCGATGATGGATCAGACCATGCGCATCTGCCTCTACGATAGCTGCGCCGTTCACTTGCTTGGCCTGCTGTCCAATGCCGGCATTCATTCCCACCTCGATCACCTCTTTGCGATGATCGATTGGGCGAGCTTCCAAGACATCCCAGTGGTCGTGCATGCCATCCTCGACGGGCGGGATGGGTCACCTCGCAACGCCATGGACTACCTCGACAGGCTGCAGACCCACATGGAAGGCAAGGACGTAACCATCGGCACCTTGTCAGGGCGCACCTACGCCATGGACCGGGACGAGCGCTGGGAGCGCACCTATCAGGCCTTCCACGCCATCGTGCGAGACAAGGTGCTCGGTTCGACAGCGCCACAGGCCGAAACACCCTTCGACGCGGTGTCGCTGTCCTATGGCCAGGGCCACAACGACGAGCACCTCGTGCCCATCCGCATCGGCGATTACCACGGACTGCCAGGCGACTTCCTGTGCGACTTCACGGCAGCCAAGCCAGTGTGGGAGTGGACTGGAGAAGACGTCGGGCTCGCCTTCAACTTCCGTGGCGACCGCATGCGTCAGCTCGCCGGCATGCTCACCAAACAGGGTGTGCCCGACGAAGTGAAGAACGACCTGCTGATGGACCGGGACAAGCCGGTGCTAGCCTTCCGCGAGCACTGCTTCGTGACCTTGACCCGCTACGGCGACGAGCTCCAGCTGCCGGTCGTCTTCGACCGGGAGCCAATCGGCGGGACCTTCGGTGACGTGGTGGCTGAGGCGGGCCTCACCCAACTGCGTTGCGGCGAGAGCGAGGTGCTGTCCCACGTCACCAGCTTCTTCAGTGGCCGCCGCGAAGCGCCCTTCGTTGGCGAGCGTCGCGCCATCCTTCGGTCGCCTCGGCTGGTCGACTGCTACCAAGAGAAGCCATCGATGAGCGCCGCCAAAGTGGCCAAGAAGGCCGTCGCCGAGGTGCAATCCGGTGACCATGACTTCATCTTGGTCACCTTCGCAAACCCTGACACGCTCGGTCACACGGGCAACCTCGACGCCACCATCGAGGCGGTGCAGGCCGTCGACGACGCGGTCGGGCAACTTGCCCAAGCGGTGCGAGACGCCGGCGGTGCGTTGCTCGTCACCGCAGACCACGGCAATTGCGAGACCCTGGTGGGTCAGGACGGCAAGCCGCAGCACGCCCACACGACCAACCCGGTTCCGTTGATCTACCTCAACGAGCAAGACCCTAAAGCCACCCTCCGTACCGGCGGCCAGCTGGCAGACGTGGCGCCGACCCTGCTCGACATCATGGGTCTCGAGCCGCCAGCGGTCATGAGCGGCACGTCCCTACGCCTCACCTCCTGAGCGTCCAACGCCTGACACTGATGAACGACGAGACCAGCCAGAAGCGGGACCAGCGTCGGCACCTCGACGACTATCAGTTGGGTGAGACGGTCCACACCGGCACCCATACGGTCACCCGCAGAGCCACCTTGCCGGGCATCCATCGCAGCTTCCTGATCAAGTCGCTGAAGCCGGGGATCCGTCCGAGCGACGCGGTGCGCCGCGCACTGAAACGAGAACGAGATGCGCTCTGTGCCATGGACCATCCGGCACTGGCCACCATGATCGAAACCCTGTGGGACGGCGATGACATCGCGCTGGTGTTCATGGACCACCACGGCCATCGGCTCGACACCGTCCTCGAACGGGTCAAACACGTCGACCCCCTGGCGGCGCTCGCCATCGGCATCGCTGTCGGCGGCGCGCTCGGCGCAATCCATCAACTCGGCGAAGCGCACGGTGGCCTCCGTGCCGAGGTGGTCGAGCTAACCGGGCGGGGCGCGGTCCTGTTGCATGGCTACGGCGAGCTCGGACCGGCCGGACGAGGGGGCGACGATGAAGCGCTGATGATCCCTGAAAACATGGCACCAGAGCAACTGCTAGGCGACGCCGCCGACACGCTGACCGACGTGTTCCAGCTGGGCACCCTGCTGTTCCGCATGCTGGCCGGCCGGCTACCCTTCGACGCCGAAGACGGTGCCGTCAGCCAGAGCATTCGCCACCAAGCCCCGCTGCCGCTTGCAGGTCGTGGCCGCGCCATTCCCGATGGGGTGGAGCGGGTGGTGGCTCGCTGCCTTCGAAAGCGGCGCCGGGACCGATATCCCGATGTCGCATCAGTCACCAGCGAGCTCGTCCATGTGCTGCGCGCCAGCTCGTCACTGCCCAGCGATTTGCTCATCTCACGAGCCCTAGCCAGCGCCGGCCTCGCCGACCCGCTCCCTTTCCCGCTCGAACGGGGCCCAGAAGCGAGCACCGCGAAAGCCAAACAATGGATGCAGCGACTCGCTGCCCCAGTCACCACAGCCATCGCCGTGACCGCCATCGCGGCCCTCGTGTGGCAATCCCTGCGTGAGCCAACGATCGACGATGCCTCGGATCCACAAGGCATCGTCAAGCGCCCCGCCCAACTGCGGGTCCTGGCCCACCCCTGGGCGGCCGTGCACATCGACGGCAAGCTGGCGGAGATCACCCCCGTCGGGCGCCCCATCGAGGTCGTCCCGGGGCGCCACACCATCGTCTTCAAGCACCCCGCCGCACCTGACGAAACCCGAACGGTGGAAATCATCGCAGGCCAGACCATTCTGCTCGACATCGAGATGCAGGTCGTCCGACCTGAGGACGCCGGCACGCCGGACGCCGAAACGGTCGACGAGAGCCCGTGATCCCCTGAAGCTCCTGTCACGGGCGCTTGGCGTCTTGGTTCGGCGGATTGAGCACCACCAAGGGCTCAATCCGCTTCAACGACCGGAAGCCGATGCCACGAATGCGTAGCAGGTCTCGAAGCCGCCGAAATTTACCGCCCAGGCGCTGACGCAGCTCGACGATGGCCTGTGCGCGCTTGCTGCCGATACCAGGCAGCCGCACCAGATCTTTGACCGAGGCCAGATTCAGAATGACCTTGCCATCCTCGGTGAGCGCAGCACGGTCCGTTCCGCCGTCAGGCCGATTGCAGGCCTCCCCAGCGGTCGACGGACTTGCCCCCGGCGACAGCCTGGCGGCGACCGAGCCAATGGACCGCTCACCCCCCAGAGCTCCGGTGTGTGCGTCTCCGGTGACCGCGTCTGGTCTGAGCGCTGCCCCCTCGGCGAGGCGGGCGCTCGGTGCGCTGAGCAAGCGAGCGGCTGCTCCACTGCCCACGTGGACCAGCGCGAGAAAAGCGCCGAGCCATACCAAGACTCGGCGAACAATAGGTGTCCATGCCCACTGAGCGACGACGCGGCGCACTCGTGCCCACCATCCTCGCCAAGGGGCGCCTTGCAGATGCAAATTATCCATGGCCAGTGGTTTTGCGAAGTCCGTGCCACCCATCGGGCCGCGAAACCACTCAGGTTTGACGAGCCAGAGGGTGGCGGCCGCCATGGCGGAGAGGTGGCGGCCGCCAGGCTGAGCTAGGCTAGGCAGCAATCGCCATTCGGCGACACGGAGTTTCTCGATGCCCAAAGCCCTGGCCCCCCACACCCTCGACCGTCGCACCATCCTGTCGACAGCCGCCGTGGCTGCGACCAGCGCATCGCTCGGCGTAGTGCCCCACGCCACCGCCGCCGAACCGCGAAAGAGCTGGGCCGCACAGCCACCTGACGGCTTCGTTCGCATGTCGATGCCTGGCAAGGTGGTGAAGGTCACCCAACCCGGTTGCCTGCAAAAGAACGGCGCTTACCCAGAGCCGCGGGCCGCTCGAACGATGCTGGCCCGAGCGATGAGCGCCCTGACCGGCAAGGCCAGTCTGCGAGACGCCTTCGCCATGTTCATCCATCCCGACGATGTGGTGGCCATCAAGCCGAACGGAATCGCGGGCAAGAAGACCATGAAGATGGCTTCGAACAAGGAGCTCGTCGTCGAGATCGTCAAGGCGGTGATGATGGTGGGCGTGCCTGCCGAGAAGATCACCGTGTTCGAGCAGTATCGAGACTTCCTCTTCGCCACCCGGTGCATCACCGACAAGGACAAGCTCACGCCGGCACCCGAGTTCCCGGCAGGCATCAAAACGGCAGTCCACCTCAACACCGATGCCGAGATGGACCACATCACCGTGGGCGCCATCCCCACCAAGTTCGTCACCCCCTTCACCCGGGCCACCGCGGTGATCAACGTGCCCCAGTTGAAGGACCACGCCATCTGCGGCTACACCGGCGCATTGAAAAACATCACCCACGGCGCCACCATCAATCCGCAGCACTTCCACGCCCACGGTGCCAGCCCGCAGATCGCCCACCTCTATGCCCAAGACGTGGTCAAGAGCCGCGTGCACCTACACATCAAGGACGCCTACCAAGTCATCTACGACGGCGGGCCAATCGACAAGCTCGCTCACCGCCGCATCCCCTACGAGTCGCTCTACGTCTCAACCGATCCCGTCGCCATGGACGTAATCGGCTGGCAGGTCGTGGAAGAGCTGCGGAAGAAAAACAGCCTGCCCACCCTCAAGGCGGCCGGTCGCGAGCCAACCTATTTGCAGATCGCCAGCCAGCTCGGACTGGGGGTCTTCGACGACCAGCTCATCGACCTTCGAGAGCTGAAGGGCTAGACCTTCAGTCTCCGAGGAGCGAGTCGATGACCTCGAGGAGCTCGGAGGGACGAACGTCCTTCTTCAGCACCCGCGCCACCCCCGACACGCTGACCGGAGGACGGGCTGCACCGGTGAGCATCACTATTTGAGGGGCGTCACCCTTCATCTGCTGCGTGATGGCACCCGCCAGCTGCACCCCGTTCATGTCAGGCATGTCGAAATCGGTAATGACCAGCTCGGGCCGCAGCCTTTCGCAAAGCCTGAGACCAACTCGCGCGGTCGCGGCGTCGAGGACATCGTAGCCCTCCATCCTCAGCAGCCGCGCAATCCCAGTCAGAAAATGGGTGTCGTCGTCCACCACCAGAATGAGGTTGGCCGGCGCATCGGAGCTCCAAGCCGCCACATAGGGTGCGGTCAGACGCCTGACCGGCGGCGGGCTCAGAAACTCGGGGACGCGAACCCGCACGCCACTCTTGGGAAGCGAAGGAGCTGGCGGCGGCAACGTCCGCGATTGACGCTTTGCCGGTGCCACAGCCTCGCTGGCGTGGGCCGCCGCGAGTCGCAAGAGCGGTCCCAAATCCTGAAGCAATGCGTCGGCAGCCTCATCACCGAGCGCGACCCCCGTGGCCTTCCACAAGGGACCGGTCACGAAGGCCGAAAGCGGCACAGGTTCGCTGGGCAAGGTGTTGCGACCGACCGAGGTGAGCGCTGCCGCGACGACCGCATCTCGAATCGCCGGATTGGCAACTTTGTCGAGCGCCTCGAGCACGAGGGCTTGTACGCCACTGACGCCCAACGAGGGCATCGCAGCAGCTCGGCCACCCTGTATCACGGCCTCACTATACACAGGCCGAGGGAGCCTCGCATGCTCTAGCGAACCGGGTGCCGCTAACTTATAGGTGAAA
>JAUVCD010000080.1 GCA_030590865.1 Myxococcales bacterium
GCGGACAGCACCACCAAGACGCCGAGCACCCGCGTCACCCGAGCGGCGCGCTTCGTCCTCCGCAGGTAGGCCAGCAGCAGCCAGTAGATGACGAAGGACAGCACCATCGTCAGCACCGGGCACAGCAGCCAGCACTGCAGAATGGTGAACATCTTGCTTGTGTTCACCGCAGCGCCGGCGGCATAGCCCACCCCAGCGACGCCACCCACGATGGCCTGGGAGGTCGACACCGGCACTTTGAAGAAGGTCGCCAGCGTCACGAACAGCCCCGAGCAGAGCAGCGCGACGAGGATAGCTTCAGGCGGCAGCGTCTCGGTGACGATCCCTTTGCCGATGGTCTTCATCACGTGCTGGCCCTGTAAGAGGGCGCCAGCGATGACGAAGATGGCGGCCAGCACGACCGCACGGCGGAAGCTGATGAGGCCCGAGCCTACCGAGGTGCCAATGCAGTTTCCCGCGTCGTTGGCACCAATGTTCCAACCGACATAGAGGCCTGCCAGCAGCAAGACGACGAGTAAGCCGGTGCTCATTCAGTGGTCTCCACTCCCGCTCACGCCCTCCGCTTGACCGCCATGATCTCGAGCCGATCGGCGGCATCCTCGACGGTGTTGGAGACCAGCGCGATCCGGTCGATCAGCTGCTGCAAGTGCAGCTTTTCAGCCTTGTCGAGCCGCGACTTGAACAGCTTCTTGGTCAGCTCCCATTCCAGCTCGTCGACCGCTCGCTCCATGTCCCCGACCTTCCTGGTCATGTCCATCAGCTGGCTCAGGTCGTTGTTGACCAGGTCCAGTGCGTCCATCAGCGGCACGAAGCTGTCGGCGGTGGCGTCGACCATCCTCAGCAAGTCATCTTGGAGGAACTCGGGGATCATGGGTCGGGTCAGTACGATGAAGTCGCTGGCGCCCTCGATGAGGTTGGCGACCTCGTCGACGACCTCGGCGAGCAAGATGTAGTCTTCCCGGTAGATCGGCATGAAAGCTCCCTCGTAGAGCTTCATGGCGATCTTGCGGCGTACCGTGTCCGCTTTGTGCTCGAGCTTGTGCACCTGGTAGGCCTCTTCTTTGAAGCCCTTCTCCAAGGTCACGTAGTCGTGGACCATCTTCTGAAACTCATCGAGCACCTGCTTGACGAGGCCGAAGTGCTTGATGATCAACTTCTCCGCTTCTTCTGCCTTCTTGTCGCGGAACATGACGCTTCTTTCAGTTTGCTGGTCGATGGAACGATGACAGCGTCTGTGGTGCAGTCAGCGAGGCGATCCTAGCACGCGTTTGATGCCAGCCGTCGGGGCGGGAACGAAGGGTCGACCGTTCCCTGAGGGCACAACCTCTTCTGTCTCCGCGCATCAAGGCGTAGGCTAGTGTGGTGAGCGATAAGGATGAGGACTCGGACCGGCGCATCCGCGGACGTCGCTTGGTTTGTGTGACCGCTGAGGTTCGCCAGTATGAGACGGACCAGCAGGTGGCTGTGATCCACGACATGAGCGAGTCGGGGGTTTATTTGCACGCCCAGGCGCCGATTCCGGAGGGCGAGGCGGTGGCGCTGAGCATTCGCTTGACCAGCGATCCGGATGGCCCGACCGAAGAGACCACGGGCGAGGTCGTTCGCGTCGACACGCTGTCTCATGAGCAGGCCGACTTCTGGACCCATGGGATCGCCATCCGTTTCCAATCGCCGCTCACCCACCTCGAGAAAGAGCTTGAGGCCTTGGCCGAGAGGCTGAACCGAGCTGGCGTCAGGTTCTGATTGGACCTGGCGCGGCGGTGGTCAGCGTTGTCTCCTCCAGAACAGAAGTGCTGTAGTCTTGGTAGGTTCTGCTCACGACTCAGACTAGGGGCACATCATGAGCTGGCTCGGCACCACTGAAACCAAGGGATTGCGGCGATCGCGGACCTTCCTCACCATCGCTGCCGTGGCCGCTGCCGCGGCGCTGGTCAGCTCCGCACACGGCTGCTCCGAGGACGGCGAGTTGGCCCCCGGGAGCGGCAACAGCGGTGCTGGAGCAGGGTCGAGCCAGGGCGGGAATGGCGCAGGCGGACTCGCCTTCGGAGGGCAAGGTATCGGCGGCATGCCCGGCCCCTGCGCCGGTCGCTCAGGCGAGTCGTTCTGCGAGGGTCATACGGTCATCCATTGCAGCGACACCGGCACCGTCGCCAGTGAGGAGAACTGCAAGGTGGATGGGACCTGCAGCCCAGGCACCTGCGTGGAGGGCCAAGGGTGCGTGCGCTGCCAGGCCGGCCAGATGTGGTGTGACGGTCCGCACCTGATGAGCTGCGACACGACCGCCAACCCGGTCGCCTGGCAGCTGGTGCAGACCTGCGACGCGGGCATGGCCTGCGACGTCCAGCAGGGTAGCTGCGTGCCGCCGGCGGTCGTCGGCAACACCACACCGACGGGCTCCTACTTCCAGTACGCCCACTTCCGCTACCAAGCAGGCAGCCCGGAGAACGACGTCTACCTCGGGGGTATGGATGTCGGCAGCTATGGTGACAAGATCTACGTGCACCGTGAGCTGACAGGCGGCCTCTACGGTGCTCACAACGCCGCACCTTTCGGCGTCGACGTGTACCAGATCGAGTTGCTCGACAGCGATGGTGACGGTGAGCTCGAGCCGAATCAGCACCCGGACAATCCCGATCACCCCGGCCCAATCGAGGAGCGGGTTCTCACCTTCATCGAGACCCTCGAGACCCAAGTCGGCGGCATGCACTGCTCGGAGATCTACCCGCTGGACGATCGCATGTATTCGATCCAGTGCGTGGGGACCGTGACCGAGTACCTCTTCAACAGCGGCGTTACGACCACGGTTGCGAGCGCGCCGGGGCCTGCGTCGTTTCTCGGTTACGACGACGTGAACGCAACGTGGATCGTCGGCAACGAGGGTCGACAGGTGCATGGCTTCCACGTCGGCACCAACCAATGGGTGCCGCTCTTCAACTGGCCTGACCTGGCAGGCTCCCACGGCGATGGCATGGAGGTGGTCACCGATCAGAAGACGATGACGCCCTACGTCTACATCAGCGACATGACCTCCGACTTCTTGGGCCAGTACCGTTGCGATCCCGAACAAGGGTGGGTTCAGGAGAACCTCTTCGACTACGTGGGCACCGCGGACGACTACGTCGAGGGCATGGGCTTCGGCGCGCTCGGCCACTTCTGGGTCAGCACGGTGGAGGATCTCAGCGCTGGCATGCCCAACGTGCTCAAGGAGATTGGCGGCAACGATCTCGGCGAGTACACCGACCCGCCGCCGGACGTCCCCAAGTAGCCACTGCGCTCTGCGGCTCGGGCTCAGCCCCGGGGGCCGAAGGCGCCCTCGAGGGTGGAGCGCTCGAAATCGTCGGGCGGTGCGCCGTTGGCGTAGGCGTAGAGCGCCGTGTTGTAGACGTTGTTGGCCACCGTGAAGATGAGGATCACGGCCAGGAAGTAGATCACCGTGAGCCCGATCGCGATGGCGAGTCCTGTGCCGCCCATGCCGCCGAGGGTCCCGAACAGGAGGACGGCTAGAGCGACGCCTAGCAGTATGAAAAGGAACTGGATGAGCCCCAGACCGAAATGGCGAATGAGGCTCTCGCCCCAAGTGCGACGTAGCGTTGCGGTCGACTTCTTGATGGCCTCCATCGGGCCGAGGTCGTCGTAGACCATGGCGGGGATCACGAAGATGGTGACGATGCTCCAGGTCATTCCGAGGACGGCTGACAGGATGCCGAGAATAACGCGGCCCGCTGTCCCGGCGCGCTGGGCTGCTTGATCGAGCGCTCTGAGCAGGAGGCCCACCGTGGCCGACACTAGCGACCAGGCGAAGATGAGATGGATCTTCGAGAAGGCGAATTTGATGCTGTCCATGAAGGTCGCATCACCACCTTCGAAACGGGTCTTGGTGGTGAAGACGACGCACACATTGAAGAAGGTGGCGATGAAGGCCATCCCCAGGTAGCTCGCGAAGATCAGTACGTAGTCGACCACGCTCAAGGCGACCGAGTCACCTGACGAGCGGATGATCTCGAGCAAGATGGTGGGAAAGAGCAGCGTCGCCGAGAACAACAGGGAGAAGATCCCAGCAAGCAGCGGAAAGAGCAGCATCTCCCGGTCCAATTTGATCACCCGGAAGCTCATTTTGGTGAGCTCCCAACTCCGACTGAAGACGCCCATCGATTATCCTTCTCTTCCGCGCCTCACGACGCTCAAGACATTCCGTCGTCAAACGGGGCTTCGAGGCACACGTCCGGTTGCGGCCCTTGCAAGAGGAGCTTCTCGTGATCCGGGTCGAAGTCCAGGCAATTGCGCGGCCGTGGCTTAATCAGCTCGCCGTTGATGGGGTCGTCGGACAGGCAAATCTGGGCTCCAGGCGAGAGCTTTCGAGGCAGCGGCGCCCCGTCGCTGGCACCACCGTCAGCTCCACCGTCAGCTGGTGCGCCGGCATCAAAGGTCTCGCCGACGGCCGCCGTCTCGCTGCTGCCCGCGGTGGTCGGCTCGGTGTTGACCGTCGGTGCCTCGCTGGGTTGGGGGGCCACCGACAGGCAGGTGCAGGCGGCACCTCCTCCGGCCAGACCCGCGCTGGCGAGCGCTGCCGCTATGAAACGAGCGCGGCGCGTGAGGATGGCATGACGGGCCGCTTGCGGGTCGTCGCCATGGGCCTCTTCCGACCCCGGTGCAGAGCGCCGCCTCTCCCTGTCGTTCTTCGCTTCGCCCATCTCAGTCCACCGGAACGACGTTCAAATAAGCCAGGAAGGTGTAGCTGTACTCGCCGGTCGAGTCGCTGCGGCCTCCTGCCACCACCGACAGGCTGCCGTCCACCAGATCCACCTCCACGGTGCGCTCCAAGGTGGGCTCACCGTCGGTCGTGATCTCGTCGTCGATCACCACGATGCCCTCGATGGCCACGTTGTGCGGGTCACTGGGATAGCCATGGGCGGGGCGACCGGCGCCGACGGTGACTTCGTAGCGACCGTTTTCGAGGGCGAACTCGAAGAGGTTGTCCCGACCATAGTCGTCATAGACGTAGCTCTTGGCCGCCTCGCTGTAGCCCCCGGTGTTGTCATAGCCGTAGAGGGCGATGCCCCCGTCGTCGATGAACTCGCCGTACCAGCCGTACAGGTCGTCGTTGTTGTAAGGGACCCACCCGATCTTCAGATAGGTGTTGCCGTCCACCACTAGCGGATCGGTCGTGGGCTCGCCTGTTGGATCCTGGAAGTTGATGAAATAGGCATCTCGCGGCCGGCCGCCTTCGACTTCGAGCACCGGCAAGGTGTCCCGTGAGCCCTCGATGTAGAGGCCGAGCTCGTAACGCAGCGCCATCAGAGCGTCGGGCTCCCGCGTCCAGCTGGTGAGGCCCGATGCCACCGAGTCGACGGTGACGTCGGCAGGTGCGTCGACGAAGACCGCCGGGTGGACTCCGCCGCCAGCACGCTGATTGGCCAGGGCGAGGTACTCGTAGTCTTCGATGCCTTCGCGCAACAGCTCGGCCCGGATGGTGGGCTGGGATCCATCGAAGAAACGGCCGGCGTCGTAGTAAGCCCAACCGGTCGCCCGATGATGCCAGCTCACCCAGGGGATGATCCGCTGGTGGATCCCCTGCAGGTCGACGCGGGTGGGATTGAAATAGGGATCCGGGTCGTGATCGAGACTGTAAAACCAGACTTCTTCGCCGTGGTCCTGCTGCCGCTGCCAGGCGTAGCTCTCTTGATAGGCCCGGACGTGAGCGATCCAAATATCGTAACCACAGGCGCCCCCGGCATCTTCAGCGATCTCAGGCTTCGGCTCCTCGCTGATGGCGATGCGGAACTGGGGGGCCGCCTCTTTGGCCAACCGGCACAGGTGGGCGGCGAGCTGATGGTCCTCATCGTTCTGAGGCTCGTTCTGAACGTAGTAGTAGGACTTTTCGAGGAGCCCGTGGTCGCTGAGATAGGTCTCCAGCGCTCCGAGGAACTGTTGCCACTCGGCGTTGTAGGCGGCTGTGCCGTAGTGATCGCCTCGCGAGATGCCACAGAAGTCGGCAGGGCGCGGCGTGGAGTTGTCCACGAACTGGAACAGCATGGCATTGGGAAAGCCGACCCCATTCCAGCCCTCGCCCAAGATGTAGCGCGGCGCCAGCCAGCCAATGCTGTACTGGTCTCCTTCATCGGGCTCGTCCCACAAGATCTCACACTGGTTGCTCGAGCTGGCGTTGTCCCACGAGATGTTCCAGTTGAACCCGCTGGGCCAGGTGACCGACTTGGGGGTGAACCGGTGCTCGAAGAGCAGCGTCTTGGCGTCGTCCACCCCACCCCCCTCGGGGATCAGGTCGGAGATCGACACGTTGAGTTGGGTGGCGAAGCTGATCTCGCCAGGTAGATCGAAGTCGAACACCCGCAGCTGGACCGGCACGTCGATGGCAGCGCCGGCCGACGGGGCCAGGTGCAAGGTGGTGACGTGGTCACCGGCCGGTGCTCCGGTGGGCACGTAAACGGTGATCCACAGCGGCGCTGGCTGGTCGCCGCTGAGGGGAATGGAGCCGCCGCTGGGCAGGGGTGTCAGGTGCTCCGACCAACCGGACTCGTAGCTGACCGCGCTCAGCTCGACTCGCTGGCCACCGCCCAAGTCGGGAAAGGGATCGATGGTCGCGGTCACCGAGCCCGAGGCCGGACCCAAGAGCAGCTGCACCGGCTCGAACTCATTGCGCGCCGCGCTCAGCTGCAGGCCCGAGCGTTCAGTCTCCGGGGCCCGCTCGTGGTCCCTCACCTTGTGGGTGGCCGGTGTGGTCCAGAGCACCAGCTCGGCGGTGCTCTCGGCCAGCCGGTAGGTGAAGTCGGTGGGGTCGAGCTGAACCGGTGGTGCCGTGCCCCCCGAGCCTCCGGTCCCCGGTTGCCAGTCGTCGCCGTCGCCGCAGGCGACCAGCGCGACGGCCCAGCACAACAGAGCGGTTCTAACTATTCCAAGCCAGCTACGTCTCGCCACCGTTCCCTACCCGGTTGAGGTCCACTCGGTTGAGGTCCACTGCTCAGGATAGGGTAGGGGGACTCCACTTGTCATGGCCCACGCGACTGGTCCGGCCCCCAGGCGGTCAAGCCGGCTCGGCTCAGCGGTCGGCGAGCTCGTTGTGGGGCTCCGAGGCGGCCTCCAGGCCACGTTGGCCCACGGCTTTGAGAAAGCGACGGAGCACTCGCTGCTCGATGACGCCCTTCTTGCGAGTCTCGGTGGGCACCCGCAGCAGCAGGTTGAGCTTGGCGGCCTCGGGGATCTCTACGGTGATTCGAGGCGCCACGTTGGGCGGGTCGAGTCCTTGGTCTTTGGCCTGGGATTGCAGCTGCTCTCGGGCCTCGTCGAGGTAGTCGCTACAGACCTCATTGGCCACCTCGAGCAGTGCCGCCTGGGCCTCGCTCCATTCGGCGTCCCAGGGCACCGGGACGGTAATCACGTGGAGCACGTAGTTGTCCGAATAGGTCTCGTTGATCACCGCCGTGGTCAGCATGATGCTGTTGGGCACGGTCACCGCTCGGCCGGTCCATTGATGGCCTGGGCCGATCTCCAAGATGGTCGTCGCCAACAGACCGTGGTCGATGACATCACCCCGGGTCGCGCCGATCTCTACCCGGTCGCCGACCGAGAAGCTGCCTGCGCTGGCTCGGAGCACGGCGCCCATGACGCAGAGCAACATCTCTTTGGTGGCGATCACGAAGGCCACGGCGATGGCGGTGAGCGACAGCGCCATGGTGCGAAGCTCGGTGGCCCAGATGAAGCCCAGTCCCAGCACGATCAGCACCGAGGCGGTGCGTCGCACTTGGACGGTCCAGCGCAGGTGGACCCGCTCAGCCGTCTTGGTCGCGGTGCGGTGAACGACCCGCAAGGCGAACCAGCGAACCAATAGGACGCTGAGCACCCAGGCGAACGACCAGGCCGCTGGACGCAGCCAGCCGTGGTCGTTCAGCAGCTCGGTGACCCTCATTGGCATCCCCTTCCAGCGGGTCAGAGGCGTTCGCGGGGCTTGACCACATTGGTCCCCGGGTCGTCTTCTTCCAGTTTCTTGATTGACCGATCGAGGTCGAGGCTCAGCCGCCGGCCCAACCGCTCGAGCAAGCTCACGCCGAGCCAGGGACGTCGGCGGATGAGCTTCCAGAAGGGCTTGCGCTTGAGGATGAGCAGGCGAGAGTATTCCTTGGCGGTCAGCGTGGCGCGGGCCCGTCGCGGGCTGAGCATGGTGGTCGCCCCGGCGTGGTCGCCTGGCTCCAGCTCACCATCGGCCTCGCCTTGGTGGGAGACCACGAAGCGGCCATCGACCACCACCATCAGCTGCTCACAGGGATCGCCCTCGCGGATGACCTTATCGCCCTCCACGTATTCGTTGAGCTCGCAGTGGTTGAGCAACCGGGTCAGCAGCGCCAGCGACAGCCCCTCGAAGAGGAACACCGAGCCGAGAGCATCGAACTGATGCTGCAAATCGACGCTCATTTCGTCGCCGATTTCGATTTCCGGGTCGTCGGGGCGGAGCTCGATCAGGAGGGCCGTGATGTTGTCGTGACCGCCAGCGGTATTGGCGTAGCTCACCAGCTCTTCTGGAACGACTTCGGCGTCATCGCCGGCGAGCTGTTGGGCCAGCCAGGCCTCGTCCTCGATGTAGGCGGTGAGCCCATCGGAGCACAGCAGGAACCGATCGCCAGGCAGCACATCCATCACCAGGGTGTCGACCTTCACGCTCGGCAGCGGTCCCAGGGCCCGGGACAAGATGTGGGCGAACTGATGGTCCGCCACTTCATCAGGCTCGAGCAACCCGGCCTGGCAGAGCTCTTGGGCCATGGTGTGATCCGAGCTGATCTGATCGGCCTTACCCTTACGCAACAGATAGAGGCGGGTGTCGCCCACGTGGGCCATCACCGCCTTGTGGGCCACCACCAGCAGCATGGTCAGCGTGCAGCCCATGCCGGCGTGCTCTTGGTTCGTCCTGGCCTTCTCGTAGATCTCGGCGCAGGCAAAATCGACGATCTCTCGGACGATGGACGACAGCTCCTCGCTGTCGATGAGGCTCTCGCGCAGCTTGCTCAGCTGCTGGTGCCGCCGGCCGACCTCGCCGGAAACCGCCTCGACCGCCGTCGCTGAGGCCACGTCCCCTGAGGCATGGCCTCCCATCCCATCAGCCACGACATAGAGCTGTCGCTCGTCGTCGATGTAGAAGCTGTCCTCGTTGATGAGGCGCTCCTGGCCGACGTCGCTGAGGCCAAACCCCACAGGGTGCATGGGCCATCGCTAGCATACCATCCGGCTCGACCCAATCTCGCCCAAGCGCGCTAGGATGGGCCGCGAAGCATCATGACTGGCCACATCGATGATCCATACGTTTCCGATGGCACGGACTCGGACCTGGGAGCCGGTCCGACGCCTGCCGCGGATGAGGCGACCGGGCACCGGTCACCAGAAAGCTCCCCGCCTCCTTCGGGACGAGGGGTGCAGAAAGCCCTGCTCCTATCCCTGGCGGTCCTCATCTTTGCCAACGCTGGCGTTTTTCTGGTGCTCTCCCAGAGGCTCTACGATCGGATGGGCCAGCCTGACGACGCCGAGGTGATCGTCCCACCGATCGAGGTCAAGCTCCCGGCGCGCCCCGATCCGGCCACCAAGCCCTTGCCCGAGGGACTGACGGCGGCTGAGGAGCGCACCATCGACATCTTCAGAAAGACGGCGCCTGCGGTGGTCTACATCACGACCATGGAGGTCCGGCGCGATCGGTTTCGTCGTGATGTCATGACCATCCCCGCCGGTACCGGTTCTGGTTTCGTGTGGGACGACCAGGGCCACATTGTCACCAATTACCACGTGATTCGAGATGCCGACGCGGCGCGGGTCACCCTCTCTGACCAGTCCAGCTACGACGCCAAGCTGGTGGGGCACGCCATCGACAAGGAGCTGGCGGTGCTCAAGATTTCTGCGCCTGCCGACAAGCTCCAGCCGCTGCTGCGAGGCACGTCGCACAACCTCGTCGTGGGTCAGCGAGCCCTGGCCATCGGCAACCCCTTCGGGCTCGATCACACCCTTTCGGTAGGCGTGGTGAGCGGTCTGGGTCGGGAGATTAAGTCGCTGGCGAAACGGCCCATCTTCGGGGTGATTCAGACCGACGCGGCCATCAATCCCGGCAACTCGGGCGGCCCGTTGCTCGACTCGAGTGGCCGGCTCATCGGGATCAACACCGCCATCTACAGTCCCTCAGGTGCCTCGGCAGGCATCGGCTTTGCCGTGCCTGTCGACACGGTCGAGCGCGTCGTTCCGCAGCTGATCAAGCACGGCAAGGTGGTTCGGCCTGGTCTGGGCATCCAGTTCGACCCCTCGGTCCAGGCTCGGGCCGGCGTGTCCGGCGTGCTGGTCCTGGGCGTCATGCCTGGCTCACCTGCCGAGCGTGCCGGCATCCAGCCTACCCGGCGCAACCCTCGGAGCGGTGACATCGTGCTCGGCGACGTGATCGTTGCCATCGACGGTCGCAAGGTCCAAAGCGAGACCGACTTGTTCAAGGCGCTGGACGACAAGGCCGTCGGCGACACGGTGAAGGTGATGATCAAGCGTGGCGATGAGACCAAAGAGCTGGTCGTGACGCTCGCCTCACTCGGCTCGCGGTGAGGTTCGGCCCCCCGACGGCTCGATGGGCCCGGTGGTCAGTCCGCGTTGCATGCCCCTATAAAATTGCCCGATGCGTGGGGCGGCAAGGTGAGCCCTCGGGCCGTTTCCGGAGCCAGGGGCTGGGCGCCACCGGCCGGGCGCCCGATGGGGTGCTCGGCCGGTCTGGTCGGTGCCGAAAAAGGACCTGCGATTTATCCCTTTTAACCTGAATTGGTGTATGAGTTCGCCGGTGGAGGGGGGCGCCCTTTTGCTTCGGCTCCGCCATCGCAGTTGCTGCTGACTCTGCAGCGTGCAAAAATATCAGCATTCCTTAGGAGGGAATCTACATGAGTAATCGCTTCAGCATCGTTTTTGTAGCCCTAGCGGCAGCGACCCTTTTTGCAACCGGCGCGTGTGATGACGAGACCACCACCACGACCACCAGCTCCACGAGCGGCACTGGCGGCAACACCGGCACTGGCGGCGGCGTTACCGGCGGCGGTGGCAGCACTGGCGTCGACTGTGAGCAGGTGTGCCTCGAGCTGTTCACCTGCGCTCTCGAGGAGGTTGGCGGCGTCCAATTGTGCCCGGACTGGACGGCCTCGCAGGAGGACCAATACCTGAACGGCTGCATGGACCTCCCGGAATGCCCCGCACCTGGCTGCATCGCACAGTGCACAGCACTGCCGGCCATGGCTGCGCTGGTCAATCCGAACGACTGCGGTACCACCATCGCGACGCTTAAGGGCGCCAACCCCATCATGAAAGAGAAATGTGAAGGCGGCATCGCGCCCTGCCCGACCGAGTGTGCCACCGGCGGCGCAGGCGGCACTGGCGGCGCTGGCGGCTCAGGCGGCTGATCCAGCCGACCCTAATAGCCCATAACCGACTGACCTCACTGCGCTTTTCGCGTAGCTGAGGTCAGTCCTATTTTGTGAGCGGCGACCAGGGGGCTCGCATCGGTGGCGTCGTAGGTCCGCCGCGATCCGGTCAGCAGGCGACGACCAGCACGATGACCAGTGCTACCACGAACAGTAGGGCCACGGCGGCACCGACGATGGCCACCAAATTGGGTCCGCCAGCACTCACCGGCACCTGGCCGGCTCCGGTCGCAGCCGGGTCCACCGCGCTCACCGTGCTCACCATGCCCACTGCTGGGACAGCCGCGCCATCACCCGTTGGGACCCCAGCCGTGGGTGCCGGAGCGGGAGCCGGGGCACCTGCAGTCATGATGATGGCGCTCTGCCAGGCGCCGCAGGCTTCACGAGCTGACTGGAACCGTTGCTTGTGGTTCAGGTCGAACGCCTTGGCGAACCACTCATCGATCCCTGGCGGCAGCCCTGGGAGCAGGCTGCTGGGCGGGTCGTATTGGCCCATTCGGACGGCCATCAGCACCGCGCCCATGTTGTCGCCATCGAAGGGCCGGGTGGCGACGAGCATCATGTAGGCCAGCACGGCCAGCGCCCAGAGGTCGGCCGAGTGGTCCACGTCCATGGCACTGATGATCTGTTCAGGGCTCATGAACTCGGCGGTGCCCACCAAGGTGCCCAAGCCGGTGAGCTTCTTGTCCCCTGGCGCCCCGGGAGGCCTGGCCAATCCGAAGTCGAGGATCTTCACCACCGGTTGCTCCACCGGGCCGACCAGGAAGATGTTCTCCGCTTTGAGATCCCGGTGGATGATGGCTTTGCCGTGGAAGTGCTCGAGCCCGGCGCCTAGCTGGTCGAGGATGACAGCGACCGCTGCGGGGCTCATTTCACCGGTGCGCTCCAGCCGGTCGACCAGGGTCTCGCCCAGCAGCAGCTCCATCACGATGAAAGGAGTGCCATCGTCGGTCTGGCCGCGCTCGAACAGCTTGACGACCTGGGGGCTGTCGAGCTGGACCAGCACCGAGGCCTCCCGATCGAAGCGCTCCAAGATCGACGGGTCGCTGGCGGCCACGTCCATCGCCACGAACTTGACGGCCACCTCGATTTGCATGGCCAGGTGATCGGCCACCCACAAGCTGCCCATGCCGCCTTCGCCCAGCGGGCGGCTCAGCCGCACCTGGGGGGTCACCATCGCTCCGGCCACGTATTGCATCACAACCCAGGCTCATGCCTAGCTGACTAGTTCCCGGTCCGAAAGCCCCGTTCTTTCGCGAAGCACGTGCACGGGTGACGCGCAAAGCGCGTCGGGACCAGATTGGATGAGCGCAGCGAGCGAGGGCCAGAAACTAGCTAACTAGCAGCTTATCTCAGCGAAGCGCGCCGTGAAGTGACGGAGCGTTGGTGGCTGCTCCACGATTTGCATGCCTTTGATGCTGCTGCGCTTTTGGTGGACCTCGACCAAGGCTTCGATGACGTAGTCGATCTGGGACTGAGTGTAGACGCGCCGTGGAATGGCCAATCGCACCAACTCCATCGAGGCGGCCTCTCCGAACATGACGCTGCCAATCTCGCACCCTCGGATCCCGGCGTGGAGGTACAAGGCGCAGGCCAGGGCTTGTCCGGGGAATTGCTCGGTTGGGATGTGGGGCAGGAAGTTCGCCGCATCCAGGTAGATGGCATGGCCGCCTGGGGGCTCGACGATTTGGATACCCGCGGACAGCAGCTTTTCGCCCAGGTAGGCGGTGCTGCGGATGCGGTAGTTGAGGTAGTCCTCGTCGAGCACTTCCTCGAATCCCTGGGCCATGGCCTCGAGATCCCGCCCAGCCAGGCCGCCGTAGGTGGGAAACCCCTCGGTGAGGATGAGCACGTTGCGGGCCTCTCGACACAGCGCTTCGTCCCGCAAGAGCAGCACGCCGCCGATGTTGACGATGCCGTCCTTCTTGGCGCTGATGGTGGCTCCGTCCACCAGATCGAACATCTCCCGGACGATGGCGCGGGTCGCGCGGCGGCTCTGTCCCTCCTCGCGCAGCTTGATGAAATAGGCGTTCTCAGCAAAACGGCAGGCATCGAGGTACATCGGCGTGTCGTGGGCGTCGCAGATCTTGCGCACCCCATGCAGGTTCTCCAGGCTGACCGGCTGACCACCACCACTGTTGTTGGTCACCGTCACCATCACCAAAGGGATCCGGTCGGCGCCTACGTCGCGGAACAGGGCCTCCAGTTTGTCGAGATCCAAATTGCCCTTGAAGGGGTGGCGGCTGCGGGGATCGCGGCCTTCTTCGATCACCAAGTCCAGCGCCTCAGCGCCACTGTGCTCGATGTTGGCGCGGGTGGTATCGAAGTGGTTGTTGTTGGGGATGACCTTGTTCGGCCCGCCCACCAACTCGAAGAGAATGCGCTCGCTGGCGCGGCCCTGATGGGTGGGGATGACGTGCTCGAAACCGGTGATCTCTTCCAGTTTGGCCGCGAAGCGGAAGTAGCTGCGCGCGCCGGCGTAAGATTCGTCGCCTCGCATCACTCCGGCCCACTGCTCGCTGCTCATCGCTCCGGTGCCGCTATCGGTCAGCAGGTCGATGAGCACATCTTCCGCAGGGATGAGGAACAGGTTCATGCCTGCCTTGTGTAGGGCGGCCTCCCGTTCCGCGCGGGTGGTGAGCTTGAGAGGCTCGACGACCTTGATACGGAAGGGCTCGATGATGGTCTTCATGGGTGGTTTCCTTGCTTCCGGGTCCCCTTGCTTTGGGGCAGAGAGGGGGTGGTAGCACGTGGCGAGAGTTTCACCACGGGTTGCTGTGCCCTTCGCCGACCCCCACCCCCACCTCGGTCTGCGCGAGGCTGCTGAAATAGGCTGCCGAGAGGGCATCATCCGGTGACCTTTGGCTAACGAAAATGCCGCGGCGATAGGGGCCTTGCGGAGTATCATTCGCCGCCTACCGAGGGAGACACTGTGAAGCGCAACGATGTCAGGCTCTATTCTGCGGCGTTCACCACCATGGTCGCAGCTGCGGCTTGCTATGCCGCCGGCTGTGGACTCGAGGTGCTCGAGCCGGTCGCAGGCGCTGGCGGGGGCAGTGCAGGCACCGGGGGCAGTGTCGGTGGCGGCGGCGGCGCTGGTGGCCAAGGGGGCCAGGTTGCGGCCGACCGCGGGGATCCGGCGGACTTCCCGACCGACTGCCTGGAGTCTTGTGAGGACGCTTGCGATGCGCTCGAGGCGTGCGATGGCGCATCGTCGTCAGCCTATCCGATGGACAAAGAAGAATGCCTCTACCGCTGCGGTGTCGCCCAGGACGGCTGGTTTTGGGACGATGTGTCAGGCAACTTCCGTTGCTGCGTCGCTCAGACGGGCTGTGCCCAGGTGAAGCACTGTGGTGGCTGGCTTCATCATCCTGATGCCGACGCCTCGTGCGACAAAATCTGTAGCTGCTTCATGGGCGGTGGAGCGCTCGGCGTGCTCATCGATGGACGGCAGGCTCCCCCAGGTTACCAGCTCGCCACCGATCTGGTGGTGGTGGCCAGCGACCATGGATCGGTCGATCTGGCTTCGATCGACGGGGTCAAATCCGTGCGTCCTGGTCACTACGCCCAGGTCAAGCTCGCCCGGAGCGCAAACGCCGGCACGCTGGCTGCCCTGCGCCAGGCCGGCCGCTTGCTCCCGACCTTCACCGATGGCAGCGGACGGATCAGTGCCGCCACCGGTCGCATCGTGGTCGAGGCGTCCCGCGCCGTGGCCAAGCAGCGGGCCGCCGAGCTAGCGGCTCGCCACGGTATGGGCACAATGCGCGAGCTTCGCTACGGAAAGGGTTTGCACCTGATCGACGGGAGCGACGGTTGGCAGGCGCTGGACGCTCTGGCCGAGCTGCGCGCCGCCGGGCTGGATGCCGAGCTCGACATGCTGCGCGAGCACCGGCTGCGCTACCTGCCCGACGATCCTCTTTTCCCCGAGCAGTGGCACCTGCGCAACGTCGGCCAGGGCGTCTCGACCGCTAGCGTCGACGGACGGGTGAGCGAAGCCTGGGATCTGACCATGGGCGATCCCCAGGTGATTGTCGGCATCAACGACAGCGGCATCAATCTCGATCACCCCGACTTTGCCGGCAAGCTCGAGCCGCCGTTGAACTACCCACCTAATTGGAAGAGCGAGATGCAGCCTGGGGGCTTCGCCGACCACGGCACCTCGGTGGCCGGCGTGGTTGCCGCGCTGGCAGATGACAGCCTGGGCGGCGTCGGAGTCTGTCCAGCCTGCCGCATCCTGCCCCACCCGGTGGGCGAAATCTCTGGGCCGGGCTTCCAGGTCACCGATCAAGAGGTCGCTGATGGCTTTGCCGACATGGTCGACGCCGGCGCCTGGGTCATCAACAACAGTTGGGGGCTCGGCATGGGAGAAGCCACCTACTGGGATGGCGACGTGGAGGTTCCCGATTTGCCCGCCGTGGTCGGGGCGTCCTTCGTCTATGCCGAGACCACCGGGCGTGGCGGTTTGGGTACCGTGCTGGTTTGGGCGGCGGGCAACGACAATACCAAGCTCGACTACTACGCTGAATACCCAACCTCGGTGACCGTATCGGCAGTGGGTGACCTGGGCCTCAAGTCTTTCTACTCGTCCTTCGGTCCCAACGTCACGGTAGGCGCACCGTCCAACGGAATGCTCACCGGCATCACCACCACCTATTACGACGGTGGCTACACCGACAGCTTCGGCGGCACATCGTCGGCAGCGCCTTTCGTCACCGGTGTGGTCGGGCTGATGATGTCAGCCAACCCGAACCTCACGGCCGCCGAAGTGCGCACCCGCCTGGCCGCCTCGGCCACTCAGATCGACCGAGTGTTCGGCGACTACCAGACTGACCATTCGGTCTACTATGGCGGAGGCCTGGTCAACGCCTATACGGCCGTGCAGATGGCCACCGGCAATTGCACCGATCCGGCGCTCTGCCCGGCGCCGTCGGACGACTGTGGCAGTCAGTGCGGCACCAAGACGATCTGCGACGTCTGCCGCACCCACGCAGATTGCGCCACCGATCACGTCTGCCAGGCATTGCCGTCCCTTGGGCGTCTCGTCTGCGTGCCTGCCAAGGGCGGCTCACCTTGCCCCTTCGGAACCACCGAGCACAACGGCTACTGCCTACCCACGGCCGATACCTGTGGCCTCTGTGTCGGCGGCGAAGAGTGTAACGGTCGGGACGACAATTGCGATGGCGTCGTCGACGAAGGCGCCTGCGACACCGGGGCCTGGTGCTTTGCCGACGGTCTCGGTTGCGAGTCAGGCCTGGCCTGTGCGGCCTATCGCTGCATCCAGTCCTGCGACCAGGACACAGACTGCGAGGAGGGCTACGGCTGCGAGCTGCTCAAGGACCAGTATGGCAACTACGGTCAGGTCAAGGGCTGCATCGCCAGCAGCTCTGGTGGCTGCAGCGACGGCTGCGGCGTGCTGGCCTCGAGCGTCGACGACGAGACGCTCCAGGCCTTCGTCGATTGCATGAAAGACGGAGAGGCCGACTGCAACATGGCCATGGCGTGCATGCAGCTGCTGCCGGTTACGTTCTAGCGAGGCGCATCGCCGCGGTGTTGCCGACGTCCCCAGGTTGGCAAGCTCGATCGGTTTGGCCAAGCGCCGAGCGGTTGGTGGCCGCCCGCCTCTATGCCCACCTTCTCCGCAACAGAGGCGGCGGCATCCAATGCCCCGCCGACCGCTTCCTCGAGACGCCCCTCCTACTCCCAGAGTCAGGTGCGCTACCCAGAGCCACTTCGCAGCCTATCGCGCAAATCAATGCTCCCACGGTCGACACAGACGTCAGCGATCGAGAGTAGTTGCGCCCACCTCTCGCACTTGAGTCTGCGCGTTAGACTGACCAGGTGAACCCGCCGGGGGCGCGTTACACTGGTCAGTTGAATGATATGGTTCTACGGACTGGCGCAGACGCCGCTCTCGCCAGCTGCAACGTGGTTGGGCGCGATAACCACTCGAAATCAACGGCCCACGCACCGCGGCGCCTTGCGGCGCATTGGGGCACGCACGACAGTTGCCCCCGCGGCTTCGCCGACGGGCACCCGCTCCAGACGAGTGTCGCCATAGGGTCAGCGCGGACATAACCCTGGTCAGTCACGCTGACTGACCCAGGTTGTGTCCGCCCCCGGTTCGAGTTTGAGGCAACGCAGCTTCTTGCTGGCCCGGGAGCTCAGGTCCAGGCCGTCAGCCGGCTTGGTTCGCTCGTGAGCAGCCCTGGGGGCGATTGACTCCCCGCCCGCCGGGTGTTGTCGTGCACTCTATGTCGGAGCATGCGAGTCGGCTGGTATGGGGGGTGAGTGGGGCAGTTGTGGTGCTGTTATTCACCACTGTCGGGGGCTGCGATTCTGAGGTCGCGGCCGGCGGTGGCGGTGCTGCCGGGAGCGGTGGAACGCTGCTCGACGACGCTTGCGCGGAGCTAGCTACCAAGTTCTGCGGTGCGCGGCAGGGCTGTTGTGAGGTCAGCGGGCTCGGTTTCGATTCCACCAGTTGCAGGACTCGGGAATTCGCCCTGTGCCAGGCCAACGCCCGGGACGTCGAGGCAGGCACCATGACCTTCAACCCGGACAGCATCGATCCCTGTCTGGCGGCGCTCGAGCCCTACCTCGACATGTGCTTCATCGGTGTCGCCGAGCGCATGAAGATGTTTCCCGTTCACGAGCTATGCCGGTCCATTTTCGAGGGGCACGTGGCGCTCGGTGAGTCTTGCGAGCGCGACGCCCAGTGCGCGCCGGCTCCAGATCCCGACGAGCTGACCTATTGCTCCGAGGGTTCGGGTCATTGCGAGCAGATCCAATCCTGGGGGGCCTACGAGTATTGCATCATCGGTGGTGGCTTCAACGTCTGGTGCGCTGATGGGCTATTCTGCGACGCCGACCAGCAGGGTATGCCGCCCCACTCAGGCCAATGCCAGCCGGCCACAGCCTTGGGTCAACCCTGTGCGGTCGACCTCCAACCCTCCACGCTCGAATGCGGCATGGGCTACCTCTGTGACCCCGCCACCGGCACCTGCCAGACCGCCAAGGAGCCAGGGGAGCCCTGTAGCAGCGAAATCGAGTGTCGTTCCGCGATGTGCACCTATCAGAACGTGTGTGGCGGGCTCAATCTGGCGGTGAACGCCGAGGCCTGTAACGGCAGCGGTTAACGAACGGGTGGGCTACTCGGTCTCTTCCGTCTCTTCCGTCTCTTCCGCCCCGCTCGCCCCGCGCTGTCCTATTCGTCGTCGTCGAGCCCAAAGACGCTGAATTCCTCCAGCTCCTCGGGCTTGACGGCCGGCATGGTGGGATCGGTCTTGCGCCGCAGCTCGTAGCGGCCCTTGCCACCTTGGTCGTCTTCGAACTCGACCAGAATGCTGTCGCCGCCTTCAGGCTCGTCCATCGAGACGCTGACGTGAATGTCGTCGGTTCCTGTCGGGCCCGCTGGGACGGCTGGGGCGTTGCTGGTCCAGCTGGCTGCGGCGTCGGCCTGTTGGGGGGCTGGGATGGGATGTCCCACCACGGCATCGTAGACTTGGCGGAGAGCGGCCTGCATGGCTCGCGCGTTGGGCCAGCGATCGGTCTTCTGGAACGCCAGCGCGCGATCGGTCAAGGCTGCCAGATCGGGATGGACTCCCTTGGCCGCCTCCGCCAGTTTCGGGGCGGGGTTGCTCATGGCGGCCAGCAGCTGGTCCATCGGCGTCGTTGCGTTGTGGAGATAACGACCGGACAGGGCGCGGAAGATGAGCGCGCCTACGGCGAAGATGTCGGTCCGATGGTCGATGAGCTCCCGCTTGCCGCGGGCCTGCTCGGGGGACATGTAGCAGGTCGTTCCGATGACCGTGCCGGTGCGGGTGAGCGACCACTCTTTGGCCTCGTCGAGCACCCGGGCCAGCCCGAAGTCGAGCAGCTTGATTTGCCCTAGCTTGGTCAGGAAGACGTTGGCGGGCTTGATGTCTCGATGGATGATCTCCTGGTCGTGGGCCGCGGCCAGCACGTCGAGCAGGGCATCACAGACGTAGAGGATTTCCGCCGGTGGCAGCACGCCTTGGTGTTCGATCCGGGCGCTGAGCGGCCAGCCCTCGAGCAGCTCCATCACCAAGAAGGGCGTGCCGTCGTCGAGCTCGTCGTCATCGAGCACCGTGACCGCTCCGGTGTGGCCGACCTTGTTGGCCGCGTAGCCCTCGCGCATGAAGCGCTCTTTGGCCTCCGGCATGTTGGCGTATTGCTGGTGCAAGACTTTGACGGCCACCTGATTGCCGTTGCGGTGGGTGGCCTTGAAGACTGCCGCCATGCCGCCCACGTCGATCAAATGGTCGAGGGTCCACTTGCGAGCAGTGGTGCCGACCAGGGCTCGTGCTTTTTCGAGATAGGGATTGCTCACAGGTTGGCCTCGCTACTTGGGCACCATACGTACGTTTCGATCGTCGGCAGTAAAGTACAGCGTGTCACAGTCCTGCGCGAGCCCTTGGGGAAAGACGCCATTGTCGAGCGCCACGATGGTGCGCAGGTCCGCGCCGTTTTTGCGGACTTGGCGTACCCGCTCGCCCTCTGGATCGGTCCAATAGACGAAGACGTCATCCACTCGCAGGGCGTTGGGCTCGTGCTCCTCGGTGCTCAGGTCTTCCAG
>JAUVCD010000640.1 GCA_030590865.1 Myxococcales bacterium
GTCATGGCCCCTGATTTCTCCTCTCGCAGAGGAATCCAGGAGAAATCAGGGGCCATGACAGACGACCCAAGGAGCGCAAAAAACACCCCACGGGGTTGCGGTCGAGGTCCAGGTCGCCGTCGAGACCGAGTTCGACGTCGAGGTCGCGGTCGCCGTCGAGGCCGAGTTCGAGTTCTAGGTCGCCGTCGAGGTCGCGGTCGAGGTCGACTTCGAGTTCGCCATCGAGGTCGAAATCGCAGTTGAGTTCGAGTTCGCCGTCGAGGTCGCGGTCGCCGTCGAGGTCGCCGTCGAGGTCGAAGCCGAGCTCCCGGTCGACCTCGACCTCACAGAAGACTAATCGAACCCGCCTTCCAGATCCTCGTCCTCCCCGTCGCCGTCCTTCTTCTCGTCTTTCTCGTCCCCATCGCTGGGCTTCCCGCCCCCAGCTGCGGCCGCCTTGCCACCGCCACCCTCAACGTCAGCAGCGTCCTCGCCGCCCTTACCCTCATCATCATCGTCGTCGTCGTCGGCCATCATCTCATCGAACAGGTCGTCCTCGCTGACCACTTCCTCGGCACCGGCATCACCGGCTTGGCCAGGCAGGTCGGGCCGTTTGGTCCCATCGGCACCCCACGTCTCGATGTCCTCGGGCGAGCACGGCTTGAGATTGTTGCGATCCTCTTGGATGCACTCGAGCGCCCAGGCCTCGGTCGGTGCCACCTTGAGCTTCGCAGCTTTGGCGCGCAGCTCGGCCACCTCGTCCGCCACGGTGAAGCTCGACAAGCTGGGCACGAATATGACCAGTAAGAGCCCCCCCATGAGGAGGCCAACGAAGGGCAAGACCACTCGATAGATGTCCACCACCGGGCGTTTGAAGCGGGCGCTCGCGATGAACAGGTTGAGCCCCACCGGCGGCGTGACGTAGGCGATTTCCAAGTTCAACAGGAACATCACCGCCAGGTAGAACGGGTGCATGCCGAAGTTGGCAGCCAGGGGTACCAAGAGGGGCAGGGCCACCAGCAGAACGCTGAACGCGTCCATCAACATGCCCATGATGAACAAGAAGATGTTCAGCACGATGATGAACTGCCACATCTCGCTCATGCCCTTGGCGACGAACCACTCGAGCATGTTCTTGGGCACTTGCAGGTGGATGATGTAGTTGGTCAGCGCCGTGGCCATGGCCAGGATGATGATGATGGCGCCGGCCAAGGACATGGCGTCCTTGGCGACCTTGAGGACCTTCTTCCACGTGAGGTCCTTGTAGATATAGACCTCGATGAACAGGGTGTAGCCCGCTGCTGCAGCGGCGCTCTCGTGCAGCTCCATCAGGCCCGAGCCGAGACCTACCAGCACCAGCACCGGCGCAAAGGCCTCCCACTTGACCCGCCAGAACTCGCGACCCACGGTCTTCAGGTGGAAGGGGGTCGTTGGGACCTTGTGTTTGACACCGACATAGATGGAGTAAGCGCTGAGGATGCCGGCCAGCACCAATCCCGGCCACAGCGTCGCCGCATAGGCCTTGGTGACGTGCACGCCGGTGACGTAGCAATAGATCAGCACCAGCGGGCTCGGCGGTAGCAGTAAGCCGACCGCACCAGCGGTGGTCACCAGTCCGAGGGCGAATTTGCGCGGATAGCCCTGACTGACCAGCACCGGGTACAGCAAGCCACCGATGGCCACGATGGTAACGCCACTGCCGCCGGTGAGCATGGTGAAGACGGCGCTGGCCAACACGCAGACGATGGCGAGCCCGCCAGGCATCCAGCCCAGCACCGCTGAAGCGGCACCAACGATCCGGCTTGGCGTCTTCGACTCGGCCATCAGGTAGCCGACGAAGACGAACAGCGGAATGGTCACCAGGATGATCGAGTTGGCGAACTTGTCATCCAGGACGTTGGCCGCCACTCGTCGCAGGAAGCGATGCTTGGGGTCATCGCTGGACAGCCAGCTCAGGATCGAGATGCCGCCGAGCACGGCAAAGAGGGGCATGCCGACGACGGCCAAGGCGCCTAGCAACAGTCCGAGGAGGCGAAACATCAGCTGACCTCCTCGGTGGCTGCGTCGGCGGCCGCGACTTCATCGTCATCACTGTCCTCAGCTTCGATCTTCACGTCGACGTGGCCAGCGATTAGCAGCAGCGCGCGCAGCAAGAATCGAAGCCCAATCATCAAGAAGCCGAGGGGGAAGATCAGGTCCATGCCGTGGAGCAACATGCCTCGCGCCTCGCCGCCGGGCAAAACGACCAAGGGCAGCCGGGGCAAGTCCAAATCCTCATCGGTGGCGCGGATGGCCTCGACCTCGGCCTTCCCGAACCGCTCGCTGAACCCACCTGAGTCGAGCCACTCGTTCCATTGCCGGCCGTTCATGCGGTCGTCAGCGTTCCAGCGCTTGCCGACCACGACGTTGGGAATGGCGCCAATGTCCAAGCCCGCTTGCTTGCGCCAGATGAAGAACTGATCCCCCAGATCCTCGGTGACCCCGCTAATTTTCTCGCCGGCGGTCTTGTCCGCCCTAACGTGGTACTCGGCCACCGCAATGTGGTCGAACAGCCCCCAGGACGCCGCCAGGCAAACCATCGCGGTGGCCACCCCGCCCAAAATGGCGACGGGCTTGCGGACCCGCGCTGGGATGAGCCGCACCACCACATCGATGTTGATGTGGCCACCCACCGCCGCGGCCAGTGAGGCACCGATTAGCGCCACCGTCATGGTCAGCCGGGTGCTGATCCCCTTGAGGCCACCCATCAGCGTCAAGGTCGACCCCTCTTGCAGCCAGTCGAAGACGCCAGCGAAATAATCGATGCCGACGCCGCGCCACAGCTTGGCCGTGGCCAGGCCGATGATCACCGCCACCACCGTCAGGACGTTGCGGTGCATGTCCTTCAGGCCCCGCTTGCGGGTGGCGAGCCGAACCACGCCGCCGAGCACGCCGGCACCCACCATGGCACGGAAGATGGTGCCCGCAGCCTCCTCGGCCTCGAGGGGCTCCTTCATCCCCCGAAGGGCAAAGAAGAGGCACAGCACGAAGGTCAGACCTAGCAAGGCAACGAACAACAGCCGCGTCTCGAGCCAGGTCCACTTATGCTCTAACTTCACCAGTGGCAGAGCCCATTGGGCACCGTCAGGCCGCCCAACCTCGCTCTCTGGGATGGCCTCGTCGGCTGAGCCCTCGTCGTCGCCGGCATCATCACCGGCGTCCGACGTCGGGGCCTCCTCGTCTTCGCCACCGCCGTCCGAGACGCGCTCATCGTGCTCGTCCTCGTCGAGTTCCTCCAGCTCCTCGTCGGCCGACTCCTCGGTGTCTTCGTCGACGGCCTGCGCGGCGCGCTCGTGTTCCGAGGCATCGCGACGCGCACGTTTTGCCTCAGGATCCCGCCGCTTTATCGCTGGACGATGCTTGCGACCCTTGCCCCTGCCCTTGCTCCGCTTCCCCATACGGGCGCCACGTTAGCACCGCGGCGCCTCAGAGGTGAAACGGCTTCAAATCACAAGCGAATCGTCTTCCAATCACCAGAGCGGAACTTGTAGCTCATCGTGGCTGCCAGGCAGACGGCGTAGACCACCGCGCCACCCCAAATCCCGGTGAGACCGAAGTTGAGGCTGATGCCCAGCAGCCAGGCCAGCGGCACCAGAACCCCGAAATGCAGGCACAGCTGCGCAATCATCACGAAGCGGGTGTTGCCGGCGCCAAACAGGGCCTCGACGAGGATCATGCCCACGCCAATCACCGGGGTCGCCACACCCATGATCTGCATGGGCAACAAGGCCGTCTGCTGCACCAGCACCGAGTGGGACACGAATCCGAGAATCTTTTTGGCGAAGATGACCTCGAGCAGGCCAATGCTCCCAAAGATGAGCAGCCCCAGCTTGACCGACGTCCAGCCAAAGGCCTCCGCCTTGTCCGGGTCCTTTTCCCCCAGGCTCTGGCTCACCAGCGTGGCGGTGGAGGTGCCAAATGCCAGGCAGGCGGTGAAGGTGAGCTTCAGGACGCCGACGATGACCGTCGTGGCCGCGCCATTGACGGGCTCAGCGTTACCGCCAGGGCAGAGGGGTGAGACCGTGCCCAAGGGCATGACCTCATCAAGCTTGAAGGCGATGCCCACGAAGAGCATCACGCCGGTCATGATGACCAGCGTCGCCACCGCGCTGGGAATGGAGAGCCTGACGATGCTCCAGGTGAGCGCACGGTCGAACTTACGGACCAAGAAGGGCCGGTACTTGTTCCGATAGGCGGGCAGCAGGGCGTAGACGATCATCACAGCCAGGCCGACCCAGGTAGAGATGAACCCCGCGATGCCCGCGCCCTCGATGCCCATCTTGGGAATACCGAAGGCGTCATTGCCGAATATCAACAGCAGGCACAACAGCACGTTGATCAGGTTCATCACGATGGAGGCCACCAAGTGAACGTGAGTCTTGCCGATGCCGTCGAAAAAAGCCTTGAACGCAAAAGTGACGGCCATCGACGTGATGCCGAGCAGCCGCCACTGCAGGTAGGCCTGGGCGGCTTCCCGCACCGCTGGCGACGGCGCCACGGCACGGATGATGGGCCCCATGCTCAGGAAGCTCAGGGCCGTGAACAGGATGCCGGCCGTAGCGGCGAAGATGGCAGCGTTGACGAGCACCGCGCCGGCGGCGCCGAATCGTTCTTCTGCGAAGCGCCGGCCGGTGAAGGCCTGGGTTCCCACGCTGATGGCGCTGAGCGAGCCGCCGAAAGCCCACAGGATGATGAGCGACGGCAAGAGAGCAGCCTGGGCGTTCGACGACTCGGGACAGGGCAGGTGAGCGAAAAAGACGATGTCGATTTCGTTGACGATGCTCTGAGTGAGCATCGCCCCGACGGTGGGTGCCGCGAGTCGCAGCACCGCCCGGGAACGGGGACCCGATGTCACCACGTTCTTGCCCCCCCCGAGGCCGGCGTCTGCGGGGACTTGCGCCACGGCGCGGTGCCTACCACGGCATGGGCAATTGCGCGAGCCTATCAGCTCCTTTGACGGTCAGAGTCTGGACTGAACCGCCCGGATCGGCTCGGGCCGCTCGACCGGCGTCTGCTCAGATCCCTCAACAGGGGCAGCCGAGCTGCTGTCGTCACGCTTGGGCTCAACCGCTGGCATCTCGCTCGACCCTGGCAGCTCGCTGGCCGGCACCGGGTTGGCCGGTCGCAGCTCACCTTGCGCGGCTGTTTGGTCGAGCCACGGTAGCTTGCCCGGCAGGGCCTCGAGGGTCGGCCTGATCTGTTGAGCCACCAGGGCAACCCCAAAAGCCATGATGGCTGCGAAGACGGCGCCGCCCACGGCCTTACGCCGCGACCGCCGGCGGGTAGGCTCGTCGAGGGCGTCGGCGATGGCCTCGGCCATCTCACCTGCGCTGCCGAAACGGCGGCTTGGGTGGCGGGCCAGGGCTCTCATCACCAGGCCATTGACCGTCCGGGGGATGGCCCGGTTGGGCGCCCGTTCTCGAACCGA
>JAUVCD010000981.1 GCA_030590865.1 Myxococcales bacterium
AGAAAGTGGGGGGACCGACCCGGCGGTGGCATGGGTTTCTGACGCAACCCGCAAGAAAGTGGGGGCACCGACCCGTCGGTGTGTGAGAGGGCGGCCTATCTGATCCACCTCGGGGGCGGCCAAGCGGACCCACCCGGGGGCGGCCAAGCGGATCCACCTGGGGGCGGCCAAACGGATCCACCCCGGGGGCGGCCAAGCGGATCCACCCAACAACGCTAAACGGCTCCTCGTCAGCTCGACGAGGAGGCCGAATGAGTGCGCGAAGGACGAAGATGCATCGATTACAGGGATTGGTACGACTACACCGAGAAGGCGCAAGTCTTCGGCTGGCTTGCCAGCGGCTGCAGATGGGCCGAAACACGGCGCGCCGCTATGCCGAAATTCTGGCGAAAGCCGGGGTACTGGACGGTCCAGTGGGAGAGCTGCCGGAGCTCGGCGTGCTCAAGGCGTTGGTGGCTGACGAGGCGGTGACGCCACCACAGCAGACATCGAGCGTCAGCCGGTGGGCCACGCAAATCGAGCAGATGGCGGACAAGGGAGCGAAGCCAAGGTCCATCTACGATGCGTTGCGGCTCAAGGAGCCCGACTTCGAGGGCAGCTACGACGCAGTCAAACGCTTCTGGCGCCGGCTCCAACGGGATCGAGGGCCATCGGCGTTGGACGTAGCGATCCCCGTGTACACCCAACCGGGCCAGGTCGCCCAGGTCGACTTCTTCTACATCGGCAAGGTCTTCGACCCGGGTGCAGGCCGAAAACGCAAGTGCTGGGCCTTCGTGATGCTGCTGTCTCACAGCCGGCACATGTTCGTCGATCTCGTGTTCGACCAGCGTGCGGAGACCTGGCAGCGGCTCCACGCCAAGGCCTTCGTCTTCTTCGGCGGCGTGCCCGCCGTCATCGTCCCCGACAACCTGAAGGCTGCCGTCATCCGAGCCGCTTTCGACAGCTCCGGCGAGATTTCGTTGAATCGCAGCTACGAGGAAATTGCCAGATATTACGGGTTTTTCATCGATCCGACACCTGCATACGCACCGAAAAAGAAGGGCAAGGTCGAGCGGGCTGGGAAGTACTTTCGCAGCAACTACATCAAGCCGCGTGAGGGCGAGGACATCCACAGCCTGCGCGCTGGTATCCATGACTGGGTGATGGAAATCGCCGGTACCCGGACCCACGGCACGACCGGACGCCAGCCACTGGAGATGTTCTTCGCGGAAGAGCTGCCCGTGCTGAAGCCGTGTCCGTCAGCGCCGTTCGGCGTCGTGATCTGGCACCAGGCGAAGGTGCACACCGACAGCCACCTGCACTTCCGAAAGCACCTGTATTCGGTGCCCTGGGCACACCTGCGAAAGCGGCTGTGGGTGCGGGCCACAGAGAACAGCGTGGTGATTCTCGCGGAGGACGAGCGAGTGGCGACTCACCGCCGATGCGATGAGCGCGGTCGCAGCACGCTGCCCGGCCACCTTCCGCCACGCCGTGAGCAGTGGGGGCACCAGAGCCGCGTGTACTGGGAAGAGCTGGCCGGCAAGCTGGGCGAGGAGGTCTACAGCTACATCTGTGAGCTGTTCGACGCCGGCGATGTCTTGCTGCCTCTTCGCAAGGTCCAGGCCATTGTGACCTTCCTGCAAGGCTACCCGCCAGAACGCAGAGACGCGGCTTGCCGGAGGGCCCGATTCTTCGGGGTCACCGGCGTTCGCGCCTTCAAAGACATCCTCCGCAAGGGCCTCGACACCGAGCCCCTACCGGACGCGATTGTTCGCCTCTACGGCGAGCTCGAGTCGCCGCGCTTCGCACGAGGGGCGGCGGCGTTCACCACCAACCCAACCCCGGAGGCCTGATGACCATTCAGGACGACCTCGTTCCCATCCTCAAGAAGCTGCGCCTGTCAGGCCTGTTGCAAACCCTCGAGCTACGCGGCCGTGAGGCTATCGACGACAGCCTGGCGCACCCAGAGTTTCTGTATCGACTGCTGAATGATGAGGTAGAACGCCGAGACGCCAAGCAGCTATTTCTTCGCATGCGGAGGGCACGTTTCGAAACCGCCAAGACGATCGACGACTTTGATTTCCAGTTCAACCCGGCGGTTCCCAAGGCGTTGATCATCGACCTGGCGACGTGCACCTTTGTCGCCAAGCGCGAGGTGGTCTGCCTTGTCGGACCCGCTGGAGTCGGCAAGAGCCACCTGGCCCAGGCCTTGGGACATCGGGCCTGCATGATGGGCCACACCGTGCTGTACACGTCCGCACACCAGATGTTTCGACAGCTGCGAGCCGCCAGAGCGGACAGAAGCTTCGACCGTACGATGCTGAGATTCACCAGCCCTGAGCTGCTGATCGTCGATGACCTCGGCCTGCAACCCTTCCGACAAGACGAGCCGCAGGACCTCTACGAGATCATTCGGCATCGATACGAACGTGGCGCCCTGATCGTGACAAGCAATCGGGACACCGATGAGTGGTACCCGCTTTTCGGCGATCCACTGCTTGCCAGCGCCGCCATGGACCGGCTTCTACACCACAGCCACGTCGTCGAGCTGACCGGCAACTCCTATCGCAACCCGCCCACTGAACGGACAGCCTGAGTGGATCCG